>JBBQKO010000015.1:0-31513 GCA_038327005.1 Chitinophagales bacterium
AGTTGTCCAGTCCGACCGTCCCGGTCTGACTGGGGGAAAACTGGCTTGGTCACACTGGCTAACTAGTACTTCAGCACTTTTGATTCGTAAGCAAAATTTCACTCAATCCGTTCTTTTCTGGTTAAGTGGCGTTGATTAATTTGCTGTAGCCCAGTCAGACCGGGATGGTCAGACTGGATATGGCACTTCAAAACTTTTGATTCCTAAGCAAAATCTTACCCAATCCGTTCTTTTCTGGTTAAGTGGCGTTGAAAAATTAGCTGGAGTCCAGTCAGACTGTGTCTTATCCAGTCCGACCGTCTCGGTCTGACTGGCGTATTTATATTTTTTCTGACCAATCATTTACATTCATATCCCTCCTGTCACACTTTGTAGTGTGTCGAAAAAAAATTACTTGCATATCAATTTATTAGGTTGTATGTTTCGGTTACAAATCAGCAACATGAAATTTTCTCCAGATAGTATTTACCATGTTTATAACGAGGGAAACAATCACGAGGTTTTGTTTAGGAATGATGAAGACTGTATGATCTTCCTGCGCATGATAAGAAAGTACATTCATTCAAATACAGAAATTATTGCGTGGTGTTTGATGCCGGATCATTTTCACCTGCTGGTTTATACAGATGAACGAAGCTGCATTTTGAAAAAGCAGGGAGGCCTTGAAATTGAAATGCTCACCAATGGGATCCGCAAGTTGCTAAGCGGTTACGCAAGAATCTATAATAAGCGATATCAGCGAACAGGTTCTTTATTTCGTCAAAAAACAAAAGCCAAAAATGCATCAGCGTCTAATTGGGTTATAAAACAAAAACTTAGTTTAGAGGATTACTGTTCCAATTGCTTCTCTTACATCCATGAAAATCCGGTAGCTGCCGGTCTTGTAAAAAGTGCTGGTGACTGGCTTTTTTCATCTTACGTTGACTATTCAGGCGCTAGAAATGGAACACTTTGCAACAAAGCATTGGCATCTAAATACTGTGGTTATGATGAGCGGGATTTTATTAATTTAAATAGAAGGACTGACGAGAATTTCTTGGACGAATTCAATGCTGATGAATAATTTCTTCACTACCTGCCTCATCGGCTCAGCCTGAATGGGAGCAACCACCAGTCAGACCGGGACGGTCGGAGTGGTATAGACTGAATCAGCTCTTATCTTTGTGAAGCCGTTGGGAATTGTTTATGTTTTCGGTTGCTTGAAACAATCCAGTCGGACCGAGACGGTCAGACTGGATTGTTTCAACAGTCAGGATATCAGCAAACATTCAATGTGGAAAAAATAATCACCTGTCCTACCGTCCCGGTCTCACTGGTGTAGATTAAATCAGTTTTTATCTCAATGAAGCCGTTGGGAATTGTTTATGTTTTTGCTCGCTTTTAGCAATTCAGTCAGACCGAGCCGGTCGGACTGGTATAGATGACCGTCCCGGTCAGACAGGTGCTGAGGCATCAAGCACTTTGTAAACATCCCAATTTGCAAACTATCATGCAAGTCAGCTAACCCCCAGCCTTCATACTCTCCGCAATCAACCGATGAAAATGATGCGTGCCGGTTTCTCTTGTAACTGAGTACCTGCCGTGTTTGTAGAACCTTGATACAATTCCTTTTTGAACATTTTGTACGATCTCTTCATCTTCCAGTTCTACTTTATCCAAATCGCTGCCGGCACCTTTATCATACTTCTCTTCTTTCCACATGTACACTATAAACTCAACCTTGGTTTTATTTACACTAACAGGACTAACGATATTAACGGATAATCCCCAGGGATAGAAATTGAACATCATATTTGGATATACCCAAAAATAATAGGCGGCTATGTTAGTGCCATAGTCAACGGAGCCGGATGGCAGATCAAAACAATCTTCCCCGGATTTTCCAACGCCCAATTGCAAAACTGCTTTTGGATACAATTCTGTATTGTATTCGCCATAATCCAGTGCTGCATTTAAAGCTGCATGTACAAATGGAATGTGAAAACCTTCCAGGTAATTCTCACAGTACAATGCCCAGTTGGCATCTACTTCAAATGTTTTATCAAGATCTGGCCTGTGGTAAAATTCTTCCAGCGGCAACCAACTTAGCCGGTCCATCATTTCTTTAAAATAAGCAGGTGCTTCCTCATTTTTATTGAGGGAAGTAAATAATAGATTCCCCCAATTGAACACCGGTAGAGCGGGCAGGTTATCCTCTTCGCAGGGAAAGTTTTCTACTTCTTTAAATTCAGGCATCGATACAAATTTGCCGGTCAGCTCAAATAATCTTCCATGATATTTGCACCGAAGCGAAGCCGCTTTGCTGCAGGCTTTGTAAGCAATGATATTTCCCCGGTGGGTACAAACATTTGAAAGACAGTTGATGTCGCCGGCTTTGTCCCGGGTAAGCATCAATGGCTCGTTCAAATAGCCTTCCAATAAAGTAAAAGGTTGTACATCTCCGGCAAATTTCACCAGCGCAGTGTTGCCAATAAATTGCCAGGAAGCAGCAAATATTTTTTCTTTTGCTGCTTCAAAATATTCAAAGGAGTTATAGAAATCAGTTGAAAGGGTAGAGGCTTTTGCAATGTTAGGGTCTACAAACAAACGGTCCATAAATTTTTTTCTAAATGTAAATAAATTTCCTTCAATTGCGGCAGCTTTTAATTGTTTGTAGTTGCTCCGGATTTCCAACGTTAAAAAGTACTGTAAAAAAATAAATTAGTAAAATGGGAGAAGCAGAAATAATTATTGCCAAACAACAAATCGTTATTCATTCCGATTTTTTCTTTTATGGCGATGCGGCAAATGAAGTATTGAGTGCTCAGATTGCAAAAGACATTGCCGGTCATTGGAATGAAGCAAATGGAAAAGTAGTGTTAAAAAATCGCCTGTATGAGGTGGTGTTTAGCTTAACGGGCTGTTGGGCTGAAAATCTAACCCCGGAAATGGTTTTTGATAACACCAATCCAAGAAACAATTATTTCCGGATTGAAGCTTTTGCTGGTACAGATATTTCATTTGTAGATGGCATCGGCAGCAATACAGGTTATCTTAAACTTGATAACCTGTTGAATAATTCTACCACTGCTGCCCACGAATATGGGCATACCCTGGGTTTAATTCATCCAGCAGTTTTGGATATTAGGGGAAATGGCCAACCCGGTATCATGTACCCAAGGGGCACCATTGTAGATGCGGTTTACCAATACAATCCAGCGGCAGCACCTTTGGAACCGGGCGGAACCATCAACCCCTTTACCCGAAAAGTGTTGCAGAGCGATATTGATAACCTGCGATTGAGACAAATCAATTTCAGTCGCACTGGTTTTGCAATGCTGGGCGAGTTTACGTCTATATGGCACCAGAAACATTTAACGTAAATTCACCACTTATACTATTTTTACTACAGACAATTTCTAAAATCACCTATCTTCAGCACCTAAACAATTATCGGTATTATGTCAATTCTTTCCATAGATAATATCCGTAAAGACTACGGGCGTGTTCAGGCGTTAAAAGGCGTAAGTTTTAATGTTCCAAGGGGCACGGTGTTTGGAATATTGGGCCCTAACGGTAGTGGTAAAACGACTATGCTGGGTATCATCATGGATATTTTGAAACCTACTTCCGGTTCTTATAAACTGTTAGGTGAATTACCCAACGAAACCCATCGAAAACAGATCGGTACATTTTTAGAAACCCCCAATTTTTATCATTATTTGTCAGCCGAACGCAATTTAAAAATTGCGGCTGCTGTAAAGGGAAGGGGAGAAGAAGATATTCCACGAGTATTGGAAATGGTGAATCTGACGCAACGAAAAGATTCCCGGTTTAGCACTTATTCGCTGGGGATGAAACAACGGCTCGCCATCGCTTCCTGCCTGTTAGGTAATCCGGAAGTTTTGATTTTAGATGAGCCTACCAATGGATTGGATCCGGTAGGAATTGCAGAAATCAGATCGCTTATAAAAAAATTACACCAGGAAGGAAAGACGATCATAATGGCCAGTCATTTACTGGATGAAGTAGAAAAAGTATGTACACATGTGGCCATATTAAAAAAAGGAGAACTGGTGGCCACTGGAGATGTAAACGAAATTTTAGCAAATGAAGATATTGTGGAAGTCGGTGCTGCGGATATGGAGAAATTAACATCATCCATCAAAAAGTTATCGGGTTTTACGGCAATGGATGTTCACAATAACCTGGTGCAGTTGAATTACCCAATCGGCTCTGTAAACCTTGAAACCATCAACCAGCATTGTTTTAATGATGGTGTGGTACTCAATCACTTGCTGATAAAAAAGAAAAGTCTGGAATCTAAATTTATGGAATTAACCAACTAATTATAAAAACGGAATATGTTTAAGTTATTAAATATTGAGTGGCTGAAGATTAAGAACTACAATGCTTTTATTATCCTCAGCAGTTTTTTTGCCCTTGGCGTAGTTACGGTTAACTACATCGTATTCATCGTAAATAAAAATATGATCAGCCAGGTGGATGCAGCCAAAGTGATGGGGTCATTTTCGCCTTATAATTTTGATAAAACCTGGCAAACTACCAGCTATGCCTCTGGTTGGTTATTGCTATTGCCTGCATTGTTATTGATCATTCTTGTAACGAATGAGTTTACATTTCGTACTCATCGTCAAAATATCATTGATGGCTGGTCGAGGCAGCAATTTATTCATATAAAGATTGTACTGGCAATATTAACGGCTATTTTTTCTACCATACTTGTTTTTACCACAGCTATTTCATTTGGATTGCTTTCAGGTTCTCCCTTTTCAACTTACGGTATTTCGCATGTTGCTTTTTTCTTTTTAAAAGCACTTTCGTATAACATGATTGCTGTGTTAATTAGTGTCTTAATCCGCAGAACCGGTTTTGCGATCGGGGTATTTTTTATCTATATGGGATTAGAAAATTTTATCTCTCAATTGCTGGATGTTTGGAGTATTCGGTTGCGGAGTCAAAATAATATCGACCTGGGAAGTATGGGCGATTACCTTCCGATGAATTCTGCAGATGGCATGCTTACCTTCCCGGAAAATCCATTGAAAAGCTTTGCCAAAGGAGCATTGCCAACCGATTATCCCTGGCTGGTGCTGGGCCTCGCAATCGCCTATCTGTTTTTATTTTATTGGTGGAGCGTAAATCGTATGGTTAAAACGGATCTCTAAACTTTTGGTGGATGGGTAAGTTGGGCAAGCGCTGATTCTATAGACGGGTATAAAAAAGTAAACCCTGCCTGCTTTATTTTATCACAATTAACGGTGGTGCTTTTAAGTACCTCCACACTACGTTCGCCCAGCATAATTTTTAGTACAAACTTCGGCACGTTTACGGGGATATAGAATTTGCCTTTCATTTGTTTGGCAAGTTCCAGTGTTAATGCTTCATTGCTTACCGGGGTGGGTGCTACTGCATTGTAACTTCCATGCAACTTTACATTTTCTATTCCTTCTGTAAATATGCTGCAAAGGTCATCAATGTGAATCCAGCTTACGGCCTGGTTACCATCGCCTAAAATACCTGCTATGCCCAATTGAATGGGTTTTTTAAATTCGGCCAATGCACCTCCCTCATTACTCAATACAATGCCTATGCGAACTTTTACCAGCCGGATATTTAAAGCCTCAACCGGTTCAATACTTTGTTCCCAAAGTTTACAGGTTTCACCCAGGAATCCGGCTGCTGGTTTATCTGTTTCAACAAAACCATTTTTGCCAGGTGCCGGATCTTCTCCATACCAGCCAATGGCCGAAGCGCTCACAACAGCTTTGATAGAATGGGTATTGTTGCGTAATGTTTCAAGTAACAATGCACTACTTTCTGTCCGGCTTTTTACAATTTCTGATTTATATTCGGTGGTCCATTTTTTATCTACCACACCAGCTCCGGCCAGGTGTACAATGTAATCTGCTTTTTGAATGGCATCAATGTCAATTGTTTTTGTAGCAACATTCCATAATGCAAAAGAAACATTTGAATTGGGCTGAACGGCCGATGGTATTTTTCTTGTTAATATGATGACCTGATAACCTTTGGTGGTTAAATGTTTTGTTAAATGATTGCCCACCATTCCTGTACCGCCTGTTATTATTACTGTTTGCATAATTATTGAATTGATAATATGATTATGTAAAAACAAAAAACATTACATCTTGTTGTTATTCACAAAATCATTGCTTTTAAAACCTTAATTTTATTATTGTAAAGATAGTTATACCATGAAAGGAATCAATTATATATGTTGCTTGTTGCTGTTGCCAATATTTTCTTTTGCTCAACGCATTACTTTTTCTGAAACTCAAAAAGAAGATGGACGGGATATCAATTTTGAAATTATTGGAAAGATGAACAATAATATAATGGTATTTAAGAATGCCAAATGGAAATATGCCGTTTCTGTTTACAATGCGGATGACATGTTATTGAAAGAAAAAGTGGACATGGATTTTATTCCTGATAGGGCATTCAATGTAGACTACATCACATTCGCTGATAATTTTTATTTTATCTATCAATACCAGAAAAAAAGTGTGGTTTACTGCATGGCTGCAAAAATAGATAATAACGGACACCTCGTTGATAAACCCATCCAGTTGGATACTACTCATGTTGGATTAATGGGAGATAATAAAATTTACAGCACTATTAATAGTGAGGATAAGAAACGGATCATGATTTTTAAGATTCAAAAGAAAGAGGAGAAATTTAATTTCACTACTATTTTGTTTGACAACAACCTGAAGCAGATTCATAAGTCACGGTTGCTAATAGACTTTAATGACCGCGACGATGTATTAAGTGATTTTTTGCTGGATAATGAAGGTGATTTTATTTTTTCAAGGGGTATAAAACAAGGTAACCGTTCAAATATCTCTTTAGTTTATCTCTACAGCAAGAAGCCAGTGGACGATACTTTTTCAATAAGAAAATTAAATCTAAATGGACTATATATTGATGAGATAAAAATGAAAATAGACAATGTGAATAAGCGTTGCCTTTTTAATTCTTTATACTACACGGAGCGGCGTGGAAATGTTGATGGCATTTTTGTTTCAATCTGGAATATACAGGGCGACAGTGCCTATGCCAATGTATTCACCAGGCTTGATGAAAGCGTAAAGGAAATTGCCAAAACGAAAGGCAATCTCAAACTTGCCCTAAATGATTTTTTTATCAGGAGTGTTTTGTTGAAAAGAGATGGAAGCTATTTGTTGGTGGCAGAAGATTTTTCTACCCAGTCTGGCAATAACAATTCTAATTGGAACCGTTGGGATTATTTATATGGTTCACCCTTTATGAGTCCGTATAACTATTACTATTACAATCCTGCTTACTCGGGGTTTTACCGGCCTTTCAACAACTTTAACAATAACCAAAGTACACGTTACTACTATGATAATATTTTATTGCTTGAAATCAGTAAAGACGGAAATGTAATACAGGATAATATCATCAATAAAGAGCAATACGCTGATGACAATGATAACTTTTTATCTTTTTCAACCTTTATTACGGAATCTCAGATTCATTTCCTTTTTAATATCATGGAGAAGAAAGCAAAGCTTTTAACTGATAATACGCTTACGGCCAATGGTACAATTAAAAGAAATCCTACCCTCAGAAGCATTGATCGTGGGTATGAATTTATGCCCAAATTAGCCCGGCAGGTAGGCGCAAGGCAAATCATTATTCCCTGCACGTTTAGAAACCAGATTTGCTTTGCAAAAGTTGATTTCTAAGGACCTGTTCAAAAACGATTTATTTGGTTCCCATCTTTTGTTTTTCGTAGCATCGACATTGGCGTCCATTGCTGCGGGTGAAATTCAGTAAGCTGCGGAGCCGAAGTATTTATGGCATCTTCGGCTTTCTGATTCAGTAATTCTAATTAAATCTAAACCGCTTCTATAATATAAATATTGTTGGATTATCTGATTGCTATGCGGTCATTTTTCTGTTTAAGAATCACCGTTGCAGATGGTGTAGCATAAACTAATGTTATGTTAAGCGTGAATTGACGGATAAAAGGTTGCCAACCTTAGCAATTAAACTGTTACAATACTCGTGTCCAAGGTTGGCAACCTTATTTGTAACAAGTCAGAATAGGTTTAACATAACACTAGTCTATTATATTTATTTTCAAACTGATTTTGAGTAGAATTGTAAGTTTATTTTGTTTCTGGAGCTATTTTCAAATCGGGTTCCGGAACAAAACATCGGAGCAGAATCAAAGCGGGACTGGTATGCAGATTTGTAAGGATCATTTGCAAATTAATTCGTCGTAACAGGACGGTCAAATCACAAAGAGCTTAAAAAAGGGCTGATAGTTTTAATGCTATCAGCCCTTTTTAATGAAAATTTTATTTGAATTACAATTCAGATTTCAATTAGCGCTTAAAAGTCTAAGCCCAAACTTACGTTTAGAACCCCGTTTTTGAAAACACCATTCATCGGCCATCCTGCATCAAACCTTACAAAGTAACCCAGTAATGTGCTTCTTGCTCCAAAGCCATAGCCACCTGCAAACGGACCTATACCGCCAACTCTGTTGATAATTTGTACCGGGGGAGCGCCAATAATAACAGAAGGGCGTTTCAAACCATTGTAACTACCATTCCATGCGGCACCCAAATCAATAAATTGCACCAGTTGAAAATTGCGTAAAAATGCATTGTTGATCGGTCTGCTAAAGAGGGTAGTAAATACTGGCAACCTGAATTCGCTGTTTAAAACAACATTGTTATTACCATTTGAAACATTCTGGTTGAAACCTCTCATGTTAACTGCAAGACTTTGAAACGTATAGTAGTTATCAGGTGCAGGGGTGTTGTTGTCATTAAACTTTGGAAACAAATCTCCATCTGTGCCACCTAAATAATAAATCGTTTTTTGATTGCCCCAGCTAAATTCTGCAGCAGCCCTTCCAGCCCAAATGAAATTGCGGTAAATGGGATAGTAGTACCTGCCGTCAAGCCCCCAGTTAAAATTGAATTTACCTGTGGCGAATTTCTCTTTGCTAACATCCGTATTCCAGTCAAAGTAAACTTTATATCGAAGACCGTTCCAGATATTTTGTGTTGGATTAAGTGTATTGTCGTACACATATTCCATATGGGTAGTAACATACCTGCGATTAATATCCGGAATCTTCAAACTATTAGGGCGATTGATATCAGTAAAAATTACCCCCCTGTCATTTCTAATACCAAAATCCAACTTAAGTTTTTTGGAATTATCAAATGGATAGGCTACGCTTCCCTGATATAGATTGGTGTATATTTTTCCAACGAAATCACCAATAAAAGAACCATAGGTATTTCTGTAGAAAGTGACGCCCCAATCAATTCTTCTCTTTAAATTGGTATAGGCCATCAACCACTCATTGTCTTTTAAATTAGTTGATAATTTAAAGGCGCCGGTTATTTTAATATCCTCCATCAATTCAGAAGTCCCCAGTCTAATTAGTCCGTTCAGTACTGTATTGGAAGAAAGATTGATTGGGCCCTGTCCACCTCCGTATGGTTGATAACGATTGAACAATACCGAATTATTGAAGGCAACCCCACCATATTCTGCTCCAAATTTTACAGGTTTATAGGCGTATAATTTTGATTTTTTTAGCACATCCTTTTTAATGTAATCCTCCGATCCATAAGTCTGCCCTAATCTGCCGCTATCTTTTTTGTCTTGTTCAAACTCTGTTTGAAACATATTGTCTTCAGACTTTGCTTCATCAATGTTGCCAAAAGGTTTATCATATAAGTCTGTTGTAGTTTGTTCAATTTTATCGGCCATTACAATGCCTTTCATATAAGCTGTAGGCGGCGCGGTTACGTTGCGACGTCGGAGAGTATTTTCATCAATTTTTAATTTATACAATGTCTTTTCGTCGCTTTGTCTGGTCACCTCACTCACCTGGTTTTTATCACCGGCAATCCTCGTTTCTGCAACACTGCTTTCATAATTGGTTAATGGGAACGTATAGGCTGAATCCTTCGAAACTGCTACTATGGCAATAGAATCCACATCTGTTTTTTTGTACACCCTTAATGTGCTGTCCACATCTTTTGCTGATGGGTTTCGCAAAATCTCATCCGCAATCAATACCAATGTATCTGCCCCGGCTGCCTTTGTGCTAAAGAACCCTGCATACCTGTTGGCAACGCCATTTTCATCACTGATGAAGGTAAAATGGTTTTCGTTGTAAGGCATTGGGTAACGGGCATTACCATACTTGAGATGCGATAATTGCGAAATCTGGTTCAGTTCAGATTTATTACCAAAGTTGGTGATAAGGAAAACATTGTAACGGTTATCACTAGGTAAAACAGTATCACCTGTTTTTGCAGCCGGGTTAGGCCGGTTACTTGAAAATATGATTCCCGTTTTGCCGGGAAAGGAAACATAGGTAGCATCAAGATCATCGTACACATCATTGGTGATCTGTTGTACCTTTTCATTTTCAAGATTGTAAGTAAATATATCAGTATGCCCGTTTTTGGTAGCGCTTAACAAAAGTGTTTTACTATCAAGCATATACTTTACGTCTTGTATCTGTTGAAAATGTTCTGTCAGATCAAGTTTTGGGTATTTGATCCTGGTTACCACATCATACACAAATAGCTTGATTCTTCCTTCCTGGTTATAGATTACTGTTAGTCTGGTTCCTTTTGGATCCCATGCCATAATTGGGTAATCAGGATTACTCTCATTTTTATAACTACGGATGCCGTATTTCAGCAAAGTCGTGTAACTGAAATCTTCACTTAATTTTAATTTTACAATCCCCTTTTTATACTCTACTACCGCAAAAGAATTGTTACGTGCAATTGGATTTACATTAATCCGGTAATAATCCTTTCTTTTATTGATGTCAAAACTTTCAATATAATTTCCTTTTGGATAAGCCTTTCTTCTGGAGATGTCTTTGAAATATTTATCCTCTTCAAATTCCATAAAATCTGCCAATACTGCTTTAAATTTTTTCTTACAAATTTGTTCGCAAGCCCTGTTTAAATTTTTATATACTCTTGCCAGGTAAAGCAGGTAAGTCACGTTTTCTTTTTTATATTTCTCCTCAATATAGTGCCAAAAGGCATGTCCGGCCAACAACGGCTTGTCAAAGGCAAACTCATAAAATTTAGTGTAATTGCCACTCAGGATTTCGCTTTTTAGCTCATCATCCAATTTGGTACTCCAGTTTTCTCCGGCAAATGCTACATAACCATCCGTAAGCCATTTTGGCAAATCCAGTAATGCCTGGTTGCCTGCAAATTCGCCAAGGTCATCACCAAATAAAATATTGTCAGTCAGTATTCGTGCAATACCCTCCCTGATTTGTTTGCGTAAATGAGCATGATCGCCATTAAAATAAACTACCATTTTATTGTTTACCAACTGGGTGGCTCCGCCAGTAACTTGCCAGTCAATACCAAGACCAATATTGGACTGTTGCAGATCTGCAAATTCATTATAAACAATGATGTTAGCTCTCCGTTGAAGACTATATTCTGTAAAGGCTTCTATTTTTGGAGCTTCTTCTTCTGCCACCTGAGCTACAAATTTTGCAAGCTCCTGTCCATTTTGATTAAAATAGGTATTGAAATTCCGGCTTTGATAATATTGCCACTTGAACTTTTTATACTGTACCCTGTTTTTACCAAACTCCACAGTGTTTACCTGGCCATATGTTGTGAAAGCACCAAGCAAAAGAATACAGAGTGATGTGAAAATTATCCTGAACTTTACCATACTAAAATTAATATTTGATAATAAAATTAATCTATTCAACCCAATCATAAAAATATCGCTTTATTCTACAAACAATTTGATATGTTAAAAATAAAATCCTTCATATTCAGTCCAATACAAGAAAATACGTATATTTTGTACAATGAGTTTAAGCAATGCATCATTATTGATCCGGGGTGTTATTTTGAAGAGGAAAAAGAGACGCTAAAGAAATTTATAAGTCAAAACGATTTAACGCCAACCCTTTTGCTAAATACGCATTGCCACTTAGATCATGTGTTTGGTAACAAAATGATTGCAGAAACCTTTCAACTAACGCTTCATATAAACGAAAAAGAAAAAGCAATACTCAGTTTTGCAACAACTTCAGGATTGATGTACAACCTCCCATTTGATAATTACACTGGAGATTTTATCCTTCTAAACGAAGGTGACAAAGTATTGCTGGGCGAAGATGAGTTGCTGGTAATTGAAGCACCTGGTCATTCTCCAGGCAGCATTTGTTTCTATTGTGCCAAACAAAATTTTATAATAAGCGGCGATGTTTTATTTAAAGGAAGTATCGGTAGAACAGATTTGCCCATGGGCGACCACCAGACCTTGTTGGATAATATTAAAAATAAGTTAATGGCTTTACCCGGAGATACAGTTGTTTACAGCGGACACGGAACTACAACAACGATCGGAGAGGAAAAGACAAGCAATCCATTTCTGGTATAGTGATTTTAGAATTAACAACAATCTCATTATCATTAATAATGGTATTATAAACGGCTGGTATGGTTTGGGGAGAAGTAAATCTGATCAATCATCTTTCAATTTACAGTCTCTCCATACATAATTCTATCAATACACCATTGGTAGTTTTTGGATGTAAAAAACAGACTAATTTATTGTCTGCACCGGCTTTAGGTATTTCATTCAATAGCACAAAACCCTCCCCTTTTAATCTTGCCATTTCGGCTTCAATATCAGTTATTTCAAATGCTATGTGGTGAATACCTTCTCCTTTTTTATCAATGAACTTTGCAATTACGCCATCATGGGTGCTACTTTCCAGCAGTTCAATTTTTGAATCGCCGATCTTAAAAAAAGCAGTATTAACCTGCTCAGTTGCTACCGACTCCGTTTTGTAGCAAAGGCTATTTAAGAGCTTCTCATACAAGGGTATTGAAGTTGTAAGGTCTTTAACAGCGATACCAATATGCTCAATTTTTAACATAGAAAAAACATTTATGCACTGATTGTTTACGAAATAGGTAAAATGAATGAAGCGGTGCCTTTAACGCAGCTAAAATAAAACCTTTTATAGTAATTTCGTGTTATAAAAAATAAAATAGAAGAATATGCTGAAGTTGCCGATTTACTTAGATAATAATGCTACCACACCAATGGATCCAAGGGTGCTGGAAGCTATGACTCCATATTTTTTAGAGCATTTTGGAAATGCGGCCAGCCGTAACCACCCGTTTGGCTGGGAAGCTGAAGAAGCGGTTGATTATGCCCGTGAACAGGTAGCTAAGTTGATAGGTGCCGATCCTAAAGAAATTATTTTTACCAGTGGTGCGACTGAAGGTGATAACCTTGGAATAAAAGGAGTTTTTGAAATGTATGCCAGTAAAGGCAACCATATTATCACTGCCACCACTGAGCATAAAGCAGTACTGGATACTTGTAAGCATATAGAAAAATTAGGCGGCGAAGTAACTTATTTACAGGTAAAGCCGGATGGTTTAATTGATTTGAAGGAATTGGAGGCAGCCATCAAACCAAGCACCATTTTAATTGCAATCATGTATGCCAATAACGAAATTGGTACCGTTCAGCCCATTAGGGAAATAAGTGCCATTGCAAAAAAACACGGGGTACTTTTATTTACAGACGCTGTTCAGGCCGTAGGTAAAATACCGGTTGATGTAAACAAAGATGGCATCGATTTAATGGCGTTTACTGCTCATAAAATGTATGGCCCAAAAGGCGTAGGTGCATTGTATGTAAGGCGTAAAAACCCAAGGGTGAAAGTTACTGCTCAGATTGATGGCGGTGGTCATGAAAGAGGGATGAGAAGCGGTACGTTGAATGTGCCTGGTATAGTAGGTTTTGGAAAGGCTTGTGAACTTTGCATGCAGGATATGGAAGAAGATACCAAACGCATCAGTAAATTGAGAGATAAACTGGAAACCGAATTGATGAAACTGGAGGAAGCCTATATCAATGGTAGCACCGAACATCGTTTGCCGCATGTAACCAATATCTCTTTTAAGCATGTAGAAGGGGAGGGTTTACTGATGGGCTTTAATAAGAATATTGCATTGAGTTCAGGTTCTGCTTGTACATCGGCTTCATTAGAACCTTCATATGTACTCAAGGCATTGGGTTTAGGAGATGATCTTGCACATAGTTCTTTAAGGTTTGGCTTAGGTAGATTTACCAATGAAGAGCAGATTGATTACACAATTAAAGCGATCAGCGAAACTGTGTTGAAATTACGGGAAATGAGTCCATTGTGGGAAATGTACAAAGAAGGAATTGATTTAAGTACAATTGAATGGGCAGCTCATTAATTAGCAAATTAAGTATATTAAATTCGGGCAATATAAAAAGGAATACACAAACAAGATTAAAGAATTAGCACATTAGCTAATCAGCACATTATAAAATTAAACACCATGGCATATTCAGAAAAAGTAATCGATCATTACCAGAATCCTAAAAATGTAGGAACACTGGATAAAGGCAGTAAGAATGTAGGAACCGGGCTGGTAGGTGCACCGGAGTGTGGCGATGTGATGCGTTTGCAAATTGAAGTAGATGACGCAACAGGGATGATAACTGATGCGAAGTTCAAAACTTTTGGTTGCGGTTCTGCAATTGCATCCTCTTCTCTTGCAACCGAATGGTTGAAAGGAAAAAGTATAGACGAGGCACTTACAGTTGATAATATGGATTTTGTAGAAGAATTAAATCTCCCACCTGTAAAAATCCACTGTTCTGTATTGGCAGAAGATGCTATCAAAGCCGCAATTAACGACTACCGTGTAAAAAATGGTATGGAGCAAATTAAGTTTGAGGAAAGCGTAGTACATTAATCGATGCTTTGCATGCTTTTTTCAATTGAACTGGTATGTCAATCATCTAATAAAAGTTTAGAACATAATGAATAGTAGCGTTTCAAATAAGTCTGTCGAAACAGTATTGGAGGAATGTCCGCAAGTACCATTGCCAGAAGGCGTTGAAGTTGTTATGGCTGAACAACCAAAGCCTTTGGAAAATGCAATTTACATCAGTGATAAAGCCAAAGCAAAAGTTATCAACCTGATGCAGGATGCTGGTTTGGTGGATGATGCTTCTTATTTTTTGAGGGTAGGCGTAGTAGGTGGCGGATGCAGCGGGTTAAGTTATAAAATGGATTTTGACAATGAGCAAAAGCCAATGGATCAGGCATTTGAAGACAAGGGTGTCAGAATTGTAACAGATTTAAAAAGTTTTTTATACCTTGTTAATACAGAATTGGAGTTTAGTGATGGTTTAAATGGCAAGGGTTTTTATTTTAATAATCCCAATGCAAGCAGAAGTTGTGGTTGTGGTGAGAGTTTTTCAGTGTAATTATTTTCAATGAAATAAGCCCGTTCCATTTAGGAGCGGGCTTTTTTGTTTTTGTTATATTGTAAAAGTTGCTATTTCTTTATCTTTTTCAATTGCGGCACCAAATTTTTTCCTTTTTTTAATCTGTTAGGGGCCAAATGCAGTTGTGGCTGTGGCGGTCACGGTGGGGTGGTAACTTGTTTATTTTAGTCGCAAATGGTGGCGTTGCGGGTATTATAGGTTGGGGGTAAAGGACATTTTAATACCTTGTGGTTTTGGTGGCGGTGATGGTAGTATTTTATTTGTTTGAGCCGATAGCTATAATGTTATCAAACTAATCGTAATCAAAAGGATCATTTTTTTCTAGCTGAGATTCAGTCATGGCATAAATCCATAAAAAAATCCCGCCAGAAAAGGCGGGATTTAGCAGTTGGTTTTGGTAAACAACTATTGTCTCATTCATCCTTGAATTTCCATGATCCTAGCAAGTTCAGCTAAAAATCCGGCTTCAAAGTTTCGTATAGGGGTGTTAATATAAGTAGTTAGGAAAGGTTTAAAGGTTTCTACTTCATATGACAGTTGCCTTATCTTTAATGCTGCTTGGTTTTTTATTTTTTTTATTTTTTTTAAAATCTAAATTTCCATCTTTAGATTTTAAGTTACAATTTTGAATTTTTCAGGGATTAGATACAAGAAAATGATTGGGAACTGTCATTGAGTTATTGCAACTTAAACGTTTATGCATTTATTTATCAATTTGTGTACGTGTTATAACAATTTCAAAATTATCTTTCAAAATTCTGTAAATATTTTAGGTTAATTTAAAAAGAAGTGTATATTTGTGTTCCATTTTACTTCTGAAGTAAAAGTCCCCAAATCCCAAATATCTTCTAAAGAACTTTTCTTTAAAACTCCACTAAATTTTTTATTATTCTTACAGATTCGTAAGGTGTATATCAATCCAAGATATCTTTTGCATTTCCGCTTACTTATTTTTTATTAATCTCTAAATCACAACGGAATGAAAAAGTTCTACACAGTAATGATGACTGTATTATGTTTAATCAGTCACGAAATCTCCAACGCACAATGCAATGGCGTAAAAGGTCCAAATTTATTAGGCGCTAAGGGTACTTTCAGTGCTCCTTTTATTACTCTGAATGGCGCAGCAGGTGCTTGCACGTCTTCAGGTTCAAACACATTTAATCCGAACGGAAATATCGGGAACGCTCTTTCAGGTTGTTCTACTCCTGGAGTTGCAATTCCATGTTCAGATTATGTTTATACTGATGCAAGCGGAGGCTTGCAACCAGAGTTCAGGTACACCATAATCAAAAACATTGGCGATGCCAACGGAGGCAACTGTATAAAAGGCGATTGGAGAGGAAAAGATCGTACGGGTGACGGTGGCTATTTTATGGCTGTAAATGGTGCACCAAGTAATACTTTTAGTCCGGTTTTTTATAAAATAAAATCTATCCCCGTTTGTATTGGAGCTACCTATGAATTCTCGGCCTGGGTAATTAATTTATTACCAGGAAGCGGCACCAACAGTTCATCACCCAATATATCTTTTAAAGTAAATGGTGTTACTATTGCCAATTCTGGTCTTATCGCTGCGACTAATACATCAACATGGATTAAAGTGGGAGGTTCTTTTACTGCAACTACAAGTACAGTTGATTTGGAAGTAGTTAATGCCACTGCAGTAGCAAACGGTAATGATTTGGGTTTGGATGATATCACATTCAACGTTTGTGAATCGCAAATTAGTGTTTTAGGCGGTTCGGCTGCAAAATGTTCTGGTGACAATGTTTCTGTCAATTTTGTTGTAACTGATAATTCTCAAACCAATACCTGGTACAAATGGCAGCAGAGTATTGATGGTGGTAATTCTTATACAGATGTAACTACGGGAGCCCAAGCTACTTATGTTGGTAACAATTATACTTTAACTAACAATGTCGGTATAGTTACATCTGCAATGAATGGTTATAAATATCGTTTGGTTGTTTCTACTTCGCAGGTAGGTCTTTCAACTCCGGCTTGTATTTACTTCAATGATTTCACTTTAATTGTTGCTGATTGCGGACCATTACCGGTTCAACTGACTTCTTTCACTGGTCGTTATTCAAGCGGTAAAGCTTTATTGGATTGGCAAACCAGTCAGGAAATGAATAGTGCCCGTTTTGAACTGTTCAGAAGTACAGATGGATTGGATTTTATCAAAGTTGCTAGTATTAAGAGTGCTGGGAACAGCAATTCAGTTAGGAATTATAGCCATCAGGATAATATAAGTGGTAATTCCGGTAACAATGTTTACTATCGTTTAAAGCAGATTGACATCGACGGTAAGTCAACTTTCTCATCAGTGGTTAAACTGTCTTTAGGTTCTAAAACTACATTTGATATTTTCCCGAATCCATTTACAAGCAACTTTACCGTTTCTTTCGGGGCAGTAAAAACTACTACTGCGAACTTAAGAATCCAGAATAGTGCCGGCAACCTGGTATATTCTAAAACAATCAATGTATACAAAGGGAATAACTCAATTTTATTGAACAGCCTGCCAACTTTAGGCTCAGGTGTTTATTATGTAACGATCTATAATGAGGAATTAAACTTCAATGGCAAATTGCAGAAGTTGTAATTCTTAACCGATAGCAATACTATAAAAGCTTCCTCAAAAGGGAAGCTTTTATTTTTTGTTTTCTTTTCACCGGATTCGTTCACCGTTGGAATCTAACTTTCTTTACGCTTTTTCATAGTTGCCTTAGTTAAGTTTTGATTTATATACAATTTTATGCAGGTGAAAGCATAATCAATTTTCTAAACAAAAATTTTTATAGACGCTAAATAGTAAATTGCACCCAATTTTATATGCATGTGGAGTATTTGTAAAAAAGAATTGCACCAGTTTTTCAGTAATCTAACGGGTTATATTGCCATCATTTTATTTCTGTTGGTGAATGGACTTTTTTTGTTCGTATTAAAAGATAGTAACCTTTTTGATTTTGGGTATGTCACATTGAATACCTTTTTTGAATTGGCCCCCTGGATCCTGATCTTTTTGGTGCCAGCCATCACCATGCGCTCTTTGTCGGAAGAGTTTAAAACGGGTACATTTGAAATTCTGCAAACAAGACCACTTACCAAATGGCAAATTATTGTTGGAAAGTATGTGTCTGTTTTAATGGTAATTATTTTTGTAATAGTACCAACCTTCATTTATGTATATACCATAAAAAGCCTGAGTGCCGCAGGCGGTATTGACAGTGGCGGAATTGCCGGCAGTTATATTGGTTTGTTTTTACTAGCTGCGGTATTTGCTGCCATTGGCTTGTGCTGTAGCAGTTTTACCAATAATGCGGTCGTGGCATTTTTAATTAGTGCATTTGTTTGCCTGCTGCTTTACTTTGGCTTCAATGCCCTAAGTAAACTGCCTGTGTTTGAAGCAAAGGCAGACTATTTAATTGAAATGCTGGGTATCGATTTTCATTACCGCAGTGTTAGTCGTGGGTTGTTGGATAGTCGTGACGTCGTTTATTTTTGCAGCCTTGTTCTCTTATTTCTTTTAATCACTGTAAAAAATCTGCATAAGCGCTAAGTAAACTTCTCAATGAAATCAATTTTTAATAAAATAGTTAACAGTAAGGCGTGGTTGCCACTTGCAATTTTATTGCTGGTTTTGATAAATTGGCTTGCAGCTACCTGGCATGCCAGTATTGACTTTACCAATGAAAAAAGATTTACGCTTTCCAATTCAACCAAATCTGTTTTAAGGAATCTGGATAGTACAGTTGATATTACTGTGTTACTTTCCGGCGATATCAAGTCGGAATTTAAGAAGTTGTCCAATAGCACACGGGAATTACTGGAGAACTTCAAGAACTATGGTGGAAAAAACATTCAATACAAATTTGAAATACCCGGAGAGGGATTGGATGATTCAGCAAAGTCAAAAGTATTTGAATCGTTGATTCAAATGGGTTTGAGACCAACTAACCAAAAGGTTCAACTGAAGGAGGGAGAGGGCAACAACAATCGCCAAATTTTCCCTGCTGCCATTGTTAATTACCACGGTAAATCCATTGCCATCGATCTGTTGCAGGGGCAAGTGCAAAAAAATACCTTTAATTCAAGCGATATCCTCGACAAGCAATCGCTCAACAGTGCCGAAGCTTTGTTGGAATATAAATTTGCCAATGCCATCCAGAAATTAACACAGCAGGAGGTTCCATTGGTAGGGTATGCTTACGGTAATGGCGAGCCGCAATATGGTTTTTTACCGGTGAATGATGTTTTTGAAACGTTGGGCAGCAATTTTATAGTGGATACCGTCAACGTACGAACCCAGCCATTTATCTCTCCGGAATATGATGCACTGGTAATTGTAAAGCCGGTTGATAAATTTACCGATGAAGATAAATTTAAGCTGGATCAGTATGTAATGAATGGGGGTAGATTGTTGTTTTTTATAGATGTCTTGTATGCCGAAAGGGATAGTTTGCAAAACGGAGACCTTATTGCTTATGCAAGAGACCTTAACTTGAATGACATCCTGTTTCGCTATGGTGTTAGAATCAATACCGATCTGATTGCAGACAAACATTGTGACGTGATTCCAGTAGAAGTAGGAAGCGTTGGCGGCCAAAGCCAGAAGCAATTGTTGCCATGGCCATATTCCCCATTGTTGCAACCTGGATCAGAAAATGCCATCGTGAAAAATCAAGCTGACGTGGTGGCACAATTTGCCAACTCCATCGATACCGTAGAAGCAGCCGGCATTAATAAAACAATTTTACTGGCAACTTCTAATAACTCTTATACCATGGCAACACCTGCCCGGGTTGAGTTAAATAGTTTACAAACTGCCGAAGATATCAGTAAATACAACCGTACAAATATCCCCGTGGCGGTATTGCTTGAAGGTAAATTCAGTTCCCTTTATGCCAACCGGGCAAGCAAGGCTCAACTTGATACTTTAAAACATTATAATATTCCATTTGTAAAGGAAAGTGCAATGCCGGGCAAGGTAATTGTAGTAGGCGATGCAGATATTGTTATGAACCAGGTTTCTGAAGCAATTGGTCCATTACCAATGGGGACTAATAAATACACAAAAGTGGGCTATGCCAATAAAGATTTCTTTTTAACCTGTATTGAATATCTCGCCAATAGAAATAATATTTTGGAAGCCAAAGGGAAAGATTACACCCTTCGTTTATTAGATGTTAAAAAAGTGGAAGAAGAACGTACCTGGTGGCAGATTGTCAATATTGTTGCGCCCATTACTTTGGTGTTTTTATTTGCTTTGATCTATCAATGGTGGAGAAAAAGAAAGTACACAAAGTAAGATGATTAATGAACAAAAATTATAAGTAATAAAAAATAGAGATGGATAAAAATTTATTGATTTACCTGGTTTTTGGGGCAGTTGTAACTATTGCGCTGGTTTTTGATCTTGGCCTGCTTAGCAAAAAAAATACTGTGATTACGTTGAAGAATGCATTGGTACAAACCATCTTTTGGGTGGTACTCGCACTAGCGTTCTGCGCCTTTATTTGGTTCGAAAACGGAGCAGAAGATGCGTTGCAATATGTTTCAGCTTATTTTTTGGAGTGGTCACTTTCGATCGATAATATCTTTGTTTTCATTATAATCTTCGCTTTCTTTGGAGTAAAAGAAAATAATTATTCAAGGGTACTCCTGTTGGGTATTTTAATGGCTATTGTTTTCAGGATACTCTTTATAGCAGTAGGAAGCGAACTAGTTGCAAGGTTTGACTGGATCATGTATATATTTGGTGTTTTCCTTTTATACACCGGGGCTAAAATGTTTGCAAGCAAAGAAGAGGAAGAATTTAATCCGGAGCAAAACTGGGCATTTAAAATGATGAAAAAATTCATGCCTACTACCAATGAAGAGCCCAATGGAAGATTTACAATAAAGAAGGGCAATAAAACTTATTTTACCACTCTCTCAATGGTAGTAATCATGCTCGGGTTGATCGATATTGTATTTGCGATCGATTCTATTCCGGCAGTATTTTCTATCATCCCCGATCCCAATAAAAAGTTACTGATTTATTCTTCTAATATTTTTGCGGTACTTGGATTAAGAAGCTTGTTCTTTCTGTTAAGGGGAGCCGCCAGCAAGTTCGATTTTTTACAGCAGGGCATCGCCATTGTACTGGTGTTTATCGGTTTAAAAATGTTGGTGGCAAAATGGGTTCATATCCCTGTCTGGATATCTCTGTTGATGATCATTTTTTGTATCAGTGGTTCCATTGTTTATTCAATCTATCACAAAAGAAAAGGGACACCGGAAGAGATAGCTGGTTAGCAATATTGAATGAACGGTTTTATAGAATGTTTATTCAAATAGTAAAGGTTGTTGCTGGGAATGTGTTAAAATAAGTGAATGTGAATGGCGCCTGCGATAGAACGTTGCGCTTATAACCCGTGCATACAAGAGCAGTTCGTCTGGGTATTTACTTTTATCAAAATGAGCAGCCCTTGATGTAAATGATATGAAGAACAATCATCACTTCAACTGTTTTTTATTTCGCAATTATAAAGCTTAATTCTGAATTGTATCGTCTACCAAAAAATATTTATAAATCACTATTTTGAGTTACCTGGTTTCACAAATCAAAAAAATAGTAAGCGGCCAATTTTTATTGCATGAAAATTCAGCCGTTGCAATAGATCATCTTTTACTGGATAGCCGAAAGCTTTTATTCCCCGAAACTTCCCTTTTTTTTGCATTGAACGGACCAAGACGCAATGGCAATTCATTTATTAAAGAGTTATATAACAAAGGCGTAAGAAATTTCATCGTGGATCAAGGCAGGCCGATTGATGAACTTACCGCTTATGCAGGATCTAATTTTATCCAGGTAAAAGACGTGCTGGAGGCGCTTCATTCCCTGGCAACCTACCACCGGATGCAATTCAATATTCCTGTAATTGGCATTACAGGTAGCAATGGTAAAACCATTGTAAAAGAATGGTTGTACCAGTTGTTGCAGGATGACTACTCAATCGTTCGCAGTCCTAAAAGCTACAATTCGCAAATTGGTGTTCCACTCAGTGTTTGGCAAATGAATGCAACACATACCCTCGCTATTTTTGAAGCAGGTATTTCACTGCCGGGCGAAATGCCGCATCTGGAAAAAATCATTCAGCCAGGCATTGGCGTATTTACCAATATTGGCGATGCTCACAGCGAAGGGTTTTTAAACATCCGCCAAAAAGTAAACGAAAAACTCACACTATTTAAACGCAGTACTGTACTGATTTATGATGCAGACAATCCGGATTTAAATGCTGGCGTAAATACCTTTGCCAATAAGATAAGAGGTGGCGATGACTTTTCGCTTTTTTCATGGAGCCGCAAAGAGACGGCCTTCTTGCAAATTGTTTCGATAGAAAAAAATATGGGACAGGCAATCATCACTGCCATCGACCAGCGTTCATCCAATGGCGATGATGCCATTGATATCATCATTCCTTTTACAGATGACGCTTCTATTCAAAATGCCATTACCTGCTGGTGCGTATTGTTATACCTGCAAACGGATGCGGCTGTAATTGCCAAAAGAATGTTGCAGTTGCGTACTGTTGAAATGCGGCTTGAATTAAAACAGGGCGTCAATAATTGTTCTATCATCAACGATAGTTATAGTGCCGATATTAATTCATTAACGATCGCATTGGATTTTTTGGTGCAGCAACAGCAACATCCCAATCGTACACTGATATTAAGTGATATATTACAGTCCGGAAAAAATAGCGCTGAACTGTACAGGGAAGTGGCGGCTATTTTACAGCAAAAAAATATCAATCGTTTTATCGGGATCGGTCCTGAAATATTTAGGCAAAGGAATGCTTTTACCAACCTTCCTCAAAGCTTTTTTTTCTCTTCCATAGCGGAGTTTATGCAACAGTTTTACTCCGTGCATTTTTACAATGAAACCATTTTATTAAAGGGTGCCAGGATATTTGAGTTTGAGCAGATCAGTCATTTGCTGGAAGAAAAAGTACACCAGACTGTATTGGAAATTAATTTAAATGCGGTAACACACAACCTGAAAGCGTACCAACAATTATTAAAGCCCGGGGTAAAACTGATGGCTATGGTGAAGGCTCTTAGTTATGGTAGTGGCGGTTTTGAAATAGCCAATCTGCTGCAGTTTCACAAAGTAGATTACCTGGCAGTAGCTTATGCCGATGAAGGCGTTGAATTAAGAAGGGCAGGGATTACCTTACCCATACTAGTGCTTAATCCAGAAGAGGCTACCTTTGATGTGTTACTGCAGTTTAATCTTGAACCGGAACTATATTCCTTTAGCATTTTATCCACTTTCGAAAAATATTTACAGCAATCCGGTTTAAATAATTATCCGGTACATATTAAGCTGGATACCGGCATGCACCGCCTTGGTTTTGAAGCAAAAGATCTGCCTGCATTGGTCGGCTTATTGCAGGCAACAACCGTTTTTAAAGTACAATCTGTTTTTTCGCATTTTGCAGCCAGTGATGCGCCGGAATATGATGCTTTCACAAAATTACAGGCCGATGATTTCCTGCGTGGATGTGAAGTGTTGCAAAAGGCGTTGGGGTACACTTTTATTCGCCATATTTCCAACACGGCTTCTATACACCGTCATCCTCATCTTCAACTGGAAATGGTACGACTCGGAATTGGCTTATATGGAGTGGATGGCAATCCGGTGATGCAGGGGAAACTTAAAAATGTAAGCACGTTAAAAACAACCATTTCACAAATCAAACAAGTGGCTGCTGGCGAAAGTGTAGGCTATAGCAGGAAAGGAGTAGTAACCAAAGACTCCATGATTGCCACCGTACGAATAGGTTACGCAGATGGTTATCCCAGAATACTCAGCAATGGAGTCGGTAGCATGTGGGTGAAGGGAAATCTGGTGCCGGTGATAGGAAACATATGCATGGATATGACCATGCTCAACATAAGCGGTACCACCGTAAGGGAAGGCGATGAAGTAGTCGTATTTGGTGAAACATTACCAGTAAGCGAACTGGCAAAATGGGCCGACACGATTCCCTATGAAATTTTAACAGGAATATCACAAAGGGTGAAAAGGGTGTATTATGAGGAATGAGCAATGAGCAATGAGCAATGAGGAATGATGAATGAGCAATGAGCAATGAGCAATAAGCAATTAGCAATAAGCAATTAGCAATGAGGAATGAGCAATGAGCAATAAGGAATGAGGAATGAGCAATGAGCAATGAGGAATGAGCAATGAGCAATAAGCAATGAGGAATGAGCAATGAGCAATAAGCAATTAGCAATTAACAATGAGGAATGATGAATGAGCTATGAGGAAAAAGAGAGACTCTGATTCGGGGTTATATTCACCAGCTTTAATAGATGTTGATTTCAATTTGAGTAAGAAGGAATTAGCCAGCTTTAAAATCTCTAATCGTTTAGTATCTATAAATATTGAAGCAGTCAGATAAAACTAACAACCAAAAACTCCCTTCAACCATATTCTATTATATTTGCCAATAATTATGAAAGCAAGACACGTTACATTGATTATTTTATTGGTAGTAATTGCCGACCAGGCACTTAAATTTTATATTAAGACCAATTACTACATGAACGAACACCACAATGTTTTAGGCACCTGGTTTCGCTTACATTTTGTTGAAAACGAAGGCATGGCGTATGGATGGAAATTTGGTGGCGAAGCCGGTAAAATGATCCTTACCTTATTCAGATTGGGAGCCGTTATTTTCGGCCTTTGGTACCTTGGTAGTATTATCAAAAAAAAACAACATACTGGTTTCATTATTTGTGCCTCTCTGATATTTGCAGGGGCATTGGGTAATTTGATAGACAGTATGTTTTACGGGATGATATTTGAAGAAAGTGTGCAAGGAAGCTTTACTGTTGCCAAGGCATTTCCGGCTCATGGCTATGCAGGTTTTCTTCATGGTAAAGTGGTAGATATGCTTTATTTTCCAATTATTAGTGATGCTCATTTTCCAACTTGGGTACCATTTTGGGGAGGTGAAGAATTTGAATTTTTTCGCCCCATTTTCAATCTGGCAGATGCTGCCATCTCAACCGGCGTAATTACTATCCTCGTATTTCAAAAAAGATTTTTTAATCAGCACGATCAGAAGGGAAAACATAGTACCATTGAAACAGGTGCCGTGGTAAACGATAATGCGCAGGTTCAATAAAAATAAACAGCAGGCATTTGTTTAACCTGTTTTCAAACGGAATCATTTCACAAAAAATATTAAAAAAGGTCTGTGTTCAACAGACCTTTTTTAATTGGAAAGATTGATTGTTTTTTAGGGGTAAATCATCTTTATATTTTCTTGATTCATACCAGTGCTGTAAAAGGAATAAAATGACGGATCGATTTGTGAATGGTCAATTGTCAATAGCGAAATATTCACCATTCACCATTGACAATTCAAACTTAATTTAACACTGTGCTATGCCAGGAATAAAATGACGTATAAAATTGTGAAAGGTGAAGTGTGCAATATTGACCATTCAGCTTTTACAAATAGTTCAATTACCCTCAAGTGCATCGATTTAGTCCCCTGCCTTTATCTTCAATTCACCTTTACAACCCGTTTGCTAATGCGCATATTTTCAAAGGTAAAATGGATGGTGTAAATGCCAGCAGCCAATTGATTCAGTCCTTCCAGCGTAGCCTTATTGGAACCACTTGTAGCTTTTTGAGTAGCTCCGCTTACCAGTTTACCATAACTGTCAAACAGGTGAATCAGTAATTCGCCGTTGTGCGGTGCTATATAATCAACTGAAACTTTATGTTGAATCGGATTGGAGACACTGTTAATCATAAATCCGGTTGCTGTATTGCCTAGCAAGATTGTTTTACTGTACTTAAAAAGTTCATCTTTTCCGGTCATCTTTAACCGATAATAGACAGGAGCACTGATGGCTGCCATATCAGTAAAATCATAAAACGAAGTGCTGTTTCTGTTCCATGCCACAAGGGATCCTATTTTTATAAAGTGCTGACCATCTTCACTTTTTTCAATTTCGTAATGGCTAAGATTGTTTTCGTTGCTGCTAAACCATTTTAGCGAAGCTTTTTTATTGATCACCTGACCGCTAAAGTTGTTGAGGTGTACATCCACAATATGTGAGCAATCAATTATTTTCAACATCGTATTTTGATTATTGCTATAGGCACAGGAACTACTGGCAAGGTTGGCAACCGTTGTGGCTACTGCTACCCGATATCGGTGTCCGCTGTCAATATAATTAGCGGTAAATGCCGGGTATGTAGCAGTGTATTGCCATTGGCCGCTGATATTCGCCGGTGTTTCATTGCCAGACACCCCTGTGTCAAACCATGTTGCGCCACCATCTGTACTTTTTTGCCATTTATAAAATGTGTAGTTTGGGAAATAACATTTTACCGTAACACCAAAATTCACCTGCACACCATCACAGCCCAATAGTACCGGGGTGATATTAAGATCTACATTCGGTTCACAGGTAGAAAGGCTTACATCATCCACCGCCCAGTCGTTTCCACCCCCTCCGGGTGAATTGTTGCGGATGGTTAATGTAAAAGCGGTTTGTGTGGCACCCGTTAAATAGGTAAATCCTTTCTTTTCCCATAAGCCAGTATATGGTAAATCTCCGGTGGTATAATAATCAATACCATCCAGTTGAAAAGTAAGATTTGGTTTTACACCTGGTTTGTAAGGACCGTTGAATGCAGCGTTGGTAGCACCTCTACCATTTGAATCGCAGGCGCAAAGCGAGCAGATATTTCTAAACCAGGCACCGAAATCATAGTAGGTATTGGTACATAAATTTGCAACATCCTGTTGTATCGCCGGACTGGTAGCATAACTGGCATTTACAACCGCCATATATCCTCCGGGCAAGCCTGGTGCAACGGCATTGTTTCCTGCCGCAGGATCTGTTGCACCCGTATGATCGCCGATAATATCCCAAATGGTAAAAACCCTGGATGCATGTGGTTTTAAAACCCCATTGTTGGTAGCTCCGGTAGCACTACTGTTATTGGCAATTCCATAAAAGCCATCGTTGGGTAAGTTTGAGGAAAAATTCGTGAAAGCATAGCCCGGAATAATCGCAGAAGCGGTGCGGTTTTGAGTAGTACCACTACCAAAAGTTCCATTGTTTTCAATCACCGCATTGGAACCAACAAAATTGCTGCAGCGGCCTAAATTTTGAAACAACATAATATCATTGGGTAAAAAATTTACCGTCATAGCGGTGGATGATTGGATGAATCTAAACGCACCGGACGGTAAGCTAATCATAGTATTGATGCTTATAGACGCTTTTATTTGCACCCTGAATGATGCGACCATAATGCAATAGTTGCCATAAAAGGAAGGCTTGTTATTATATGCAATGGTGCCTGCTGTAGCTGTTGCAGTCCCGGTATTGATTGCATTGGTAGCGGTAGGTCCCAGGTTGATACGGAGTGTTTTAGTAGTGTTGTCAAACATTGCCGGGTCGTCACCGGCGGCATCTGTATATGCCCTGAACGTAAGACCCTCATTCGTTAAAATTTTTAAACTATTGGGCAGGTAGGTAAAGTTGGTATCAATGGAATCATTGTACCGTACTTTGGTAATGGTAGTACCTCCACCAACAGCAATGGCAGCACGAATCTCCAATGTGTCGCCCGGTTCAAAAGTTCCGCCAGTAACGCCCTTTGAAATATTGACATAGCTCCTCCCTGTTTGAACCTGGCCGAATATTGGTTGTACGTTCAACAGCCCTGCTAAAGTTAGGGACAGCATCAAAAGCATACTTAGTAAATAGGGTTTCATAGTAGGGTACTTTTCCAGGGAATTGGTACCCAAATTTAACACATATTACAACGTCTTTTTCGCCTGAATACGCTGTCTACAGTAAGATAGAAAATCCGCTACAACGGAAGTGGAGCGATTGTTAGGGTTATCAGGTAGATATGTTGAAGCACAATCGAAAGGGGCCTTAAAGTGTTGGTATAAACTTGAATTACCATCATCTCTCAAAAATTAATTTCTCCTCCAGCCGGAATGTTATTGAGAACAGTTTGAAATCTTTTGTGTAGCAGCGATTAACTATACACCGTTTTTTGGGTCAACAGTATATCAAGTGCAATGCTACAAATACGAACCCTGCAAATTTTATCCTGATAAAATGATCTTGTCAATTGTAACAAAGAATATCAACAAAAAAGAGGTGCTTGCGAAGGCACCTCGTTTCTTATAAAGTAAAAATTTAAACTAATATTCGGCTAAGTGTGAATCGACAGTTGCGAATGGTCAATATCTCACCATTCACAATTGACGATTCAAAATTCATCACTCATCACCCGATAGCTATCGGGTCATCCCTCATCCCTGATTCTTCCCCTAATCAATCTTCCCCACCATATTGGCCGGAACTACCCATGCATCAAATTCTTCCGGAGTAACATAGCCTAGTTTCACTGCCATTTCTTTTAAAGTCGTTCCTTCCTTGTGCGCTGTCTGTGCTATCTCGGCAGCTTTGTAATAACCAATTTTAGTGTTAAGCGATGTAACCAGCATCAAACTATTGTCCACATGTTTTTTAATATTGGCTTCAATCGGTGCTAAACCAATGGCACATTTATCATTGAATGAAACACAGCCGTCACCAATCAACCGGGCACTGTGCAAAAAGTTATAGATCATCACTGGTTTAAACACGTTTAATTCAAAATGCCCCATGCTGCCACCGATGCCGATGGTAACATCATTACCCATTACCTGTGCCGCAATCATAGTGAGCGCTTCACATTGCGTTGGATTTACTTTGCCCGGCATGATGGAGGAACCCGGTTCATTATCCGGTATAAATATTTCGCCGATACCCGACCGTGGACCTGAAGATAACATACGAACATCATTGGCGATTTTCATTAAACTAACGGCCACTGTTTTTAAAGCACCATGCGCTTCTACGATTGCATCGTGTGCTGCCAGTGCCTCAAATTTATTTTCTGCAGTAATAAAAGGTAAGCCAGTTAAGGTTGCGATATGCTTCGCTACATTTTCAGAATATCCTTCCGGTGTGTTGATGCCGGTGCCTACTGCGGTGCCGCCCAATGCCAATTCGCTCAAATGCGCCAGCGTGTTTTTAATGGCTTTTAATCCATGACTTAACTGAGATACATAACCGCTAAATTCCTGTCCAACGGTTAAAGGAGTGGCGTCCATAAAATGCGTACGGCCAATTTTAACTACATGCATGTATTCCTTGCTTTTGGCAGCCAGGGTATCCCTTAATTTTTCAATACCCGGGATGGTGGTTTCCATTAAAATTTTATAAGCAGCAATATGCATGGCTGTTGGAAAAGTATCATTGCTCGATTGTGATTTATTCACATCATCATTCGGGTGTAAAAATTTTTCTTTATCCGCCAGATTGCCGCCGTTTAATACATGACCACGGTAAGCTACCACTTCATTTACATTCATATTACTTTGGGTACCGCTACCTGTTTGCCATACAACCAGTGGAAACCACTCGGCCAACTCTCCTGCTAAAATTTCATCACATACTTTACCAATCAGGTCTGATTTTTCCTGCGATAAAACGCCTGCATCCAGATTGGTTAACGCAGCCGCTTTTTTCAGGTAGGCAAAGGCTGCAATAATTTCTTTAGGCATCTTATTGATGTCCTGTGCAATTTTAAAATTATCAATACTGCGCTGGGTTTGAGCGCCGAAATAAGCGTTCACAGGAACTTTTACTTCACCCATGGTATCTTTTTCAATTCTGTAGTCCATATTGTAAATTTTTTTTAGTTTATTAATTCCCGCAAAGGTAAATACTGATAAACGAAAAATGTATCATTTATAATTATAAGACGCTATGATAATCGTCATAGTGATTAGCTATTATGCTCAACCGATTTATTATCTAATTGTACGGATTGATTTTTATCTATTTTGGAAGCACAATTACAGTTATACTGCGCAAGGAATAAATTAATGAGTTGGTATTTTGCTACTCACCCAAATCTATCAAATGATAAAATGTATAACATTCGATCAATTGGATGAAAAACTTCTGCATGGGCATAAAAAAATATTGTTTAAATCATAATTTTTTTACATTGCGTGAGGGGGACTAATCCTCGCTGGTTTTCTTTTCTTTGTCTTCATTTCGAGCTTGCATGGCCACAGATGAAAGAACTGATCAGTCAATTTCAGCCTTACGTAATCTGGACGGATAGCGAACGGAATTCCAATGAAAATATCTGGAAAAGGAAAGCGTCTTTTAACCTGGCGGTACAATGAAAGTTTTGTGAAAGACAAAGGAGTATTGCGTTGCGATAAGAATAAAATGACGCAGCAATGTTGAATGGCCAATATTTCACCATTGACCATTCACCTTTCACACTCAAACTTAACAGTAGTATGATCGCTGGGCCAGTGACTTGCTATTCAAAGATCGTGTTGTACACCAGCCGGATCTGGATTTTGAAGACGATTCACCGCAGTCCGTTAATTATGCCGCAGAAGGCTGCTCCATTGGAAATGATCTTTTTGTAAAAGGTTTTGAAAATCCATTTTTATATAAGATCATTTTAAATGATATTGCCATGAGATTTATTCATTTTTTTTATGCATGATTTCCATAACCAAACCAATCAATAAAATTTATTAAAAAGAACAACATGAAAAGACGTGCGTTTGTAAAATATGCCTCATCCCTTGCGATTATACTTGCCAATGGAGAACTACTTTCCGCAGCAGAGCCTGCTTCTGAAGAATGGTTGAAGGGGAAAGTGAAACTTCGTTTCGTGATTGCTTCCGACGGACATTATGGTCAAAAGGACACGGAATACGAAAAGTATTTTGAAACACTGGTAGGCAGTATCAATGCAGAGCATGCGAAAAATCCTTTTGCTTTTTGTATGATCAATGGCGATATTATACATGATGATAAAAACCATTTTCCGGCAGCAAAAGCAGCCCTCGATAAACTAAATCTGAAATATTACGTTAGCCAGGGCAATCATGATCATGTAACCCCAACAGAGTGGGAGTCGATATGGAGTATGCCGGTAAACCTTGATTTTTCGATAAAAGAAAATACCTTTTTAATAGCTACTACCTCTGATGAAAAGGGAACC
>JBBQKO010000016.1:0-30989 GCA_038327005.1 Chitinophagales bacterium
CGCAGCAAACTTTCGTAGTGGCCCATAATCCATGGTAAGGCGTGGTTTTGAAAATAATGAATGGCATCGTTGAGAACATAGGTATTTAAAACAACCAGCAGCATAAAAAAGATGATGAGGTTTCCTAAGAATGGTGCTCCGAAAATATCCAATAAAATCCCCAGTGCTATAGGGATCCAGAAAGATGGTTTTTTAAAGATGGCCGATTTAGGCGCTTTTGAATCATTGTCTGGATGATTCATAAAATCAACGGCAAATACCGGGTTCATTATAAATGCAACTACCAGGGATGCAGCCAGCGTGAAAATCAGCATGGTTGGTAAATACACCATGAACCGGCCAATGATACCCGGCCAAAACAATAATGGAAAGAAAGGAGCCAGCGTAGTAAGCGTACCCGCCAGCACCGGAACAAATACTTCTCCCGCAGCCGTCTTAGCTGCTTTGTTGATTGATAATTTGCCGTGTCCTTCGATAAAGATGCGGTGCGTATTTTCAATTACCACAATGGCATCATCCACAATAATACCCAGCCCAAATAGCAAGGCAAACAATACAATAAAATTGAGCGTAACATGCGATCCGATAATGAGATCGGCACCGGGTAAAAACACAAATGCTACAAACATACTGAGCGGCACAGAGAGTGCAACAAAGAAGGCATTGGTAACGCCCATAAAAAACATCAGTACAATCAATACGAGTATAAAACCAATGATGATGGAATTGACCAGTTCATTGAAAGAACTTTTGGTTTTAATACTTTGATCGCCGGTAATTACTGTTTTAAGATTTTCAGGATATAAAACACCCTTTGCTTCTTCAACTACTTTTTTCACACCATCACTGGTTTCAATCAGGTTTTCACCGCTTCTTTTAATGATGTTGAGGGTCACTACATTTTTACCATCCAGGCGGGCAAAACTTTCTGCATTTTTGGTAGTATCCTTTATTACCGCAATGTCTTTTAAATAAATAGGAGCGCCGCCTGTATTGCGTACCAGCACCTTTTCAATATCATAGGCAGTTTTAAATTGTCCTTTTAACTGAAGGTTACGCTTCATAGAACCCACATCCAGCAAACCGCCGGATATGTCCATGTTTTCTCTTGATACTGCGTTGGCGATATCATCAAAAGTTACGCCTGCGCTTTGCATGCGAAAATTGTCAACATTGATCTGGAACTCTCTTTCCGGCGCACCTACAATATCAATGCGATTGATCTGTGGCAAATCTTCCAGTTTATCTTTTAACTCATCTGCAAATTTTTTCAGTTTCACCTGGTCATTATCTCCACTAAGGTTTACATACATGATGGGCATATCACTCAGGTTTACCGCCAATGAAGTTGGCTCCTGGGTTAAATCGGTGGGCAGGTCCTGCTTTGATTTATCGACGGCATCTTTTACTTTTTGAAGTGCGATATCGGTTTTTACTTCGGTATCAAATTCCACCATTATTGCAGAGAAATCCTGCTGTGAAGTACTGGTGAATTTTTTTATTTTAGCACCGGTAATGCCCTTGATTTGCTTTTCAATAGGCCGGGTAACCAGGTTTTCAATATCCTTTGGAGAGTTACCCGTGTAAATGGTTTGAACGTAGATGGTTGGAATCACAATATCCGGAAACTGCTCTTTTGGCAAGGTTACAAATTGGTAAACCCCTGCCAGTGAAACAAATAACATTACCAGGTAAATGGTAGTTTTGTTGGAGATACTCCAGGTAGTTGGTTTAAATTCTTTAAACGTCTCTTTAATTTTATCGATTGCACTCATACAATTATTTTTTTGCGCCAACTATCCCAGATGGGATGTTGAGAAGATTGTGTATTATGATCACCCGCAATTGCAAAGGCTGTTGCGGAGATAGTATTGTCTTTACAAAATTTTTGATGAAACATTGCTTACTGAATTTTCAACAGTTGACCTTCATATAAACTTGCAAACCCTTCTGTAATCAGCACATCGCCTGCCTTTAACCCCGTTTTTACTTCAACGAGATTCTCGGTTAGTTGACCGATATTTAAAATTCTTTTACGTGCTACCTGCTTACCATTTTCGGTACTGGCTACCATTACAAATTTTCCCTTGTCATCATTTTGTAAAGTGTTCAGCGGGATGGCAATACTGTTGGGTGCTGAATAATCTTTAATTTTCATTAGGGCTATCTGGTTTGGTTTTAATGCCGGATCGTAGGGAAGTTTTGCTTCAATTACAAAGCCTCTGTTGATAAGGTCGATCGATGCACCAACAAAGCTGAGTGATGTATTGATTGTTTTATTTACATCCGGCAACGCTACAATCACCTGGCTTCCTTTACTTACAGTTCCCAAATAATTCTCAGGAATATTGCTGACTACTTTTAATGCACTGTTGTTTACTATTTTAATAACTCCGGAACCGAGGGACCCAAATGCCTCTCCTAACTTAACGGTAACTATATCGGCAACGCCGCTTACATTGCTATACACGTTTGATAAATTAGTTTGTTCCTGCACAGTTTTTATATTTTCCTGAGTAGCAGTTAACTGGTTCTCGAGGGTAGCTACATTGTTTTTTGCTGTAATCAATTGTACTTCTGTACCAATGCCCTGGTCCCATAAATTTTTCTGGCGTTGATAAATATTTTTTGCAAAAGCCAGTTGTGTTTTTATGCTCTCTAATCCTTGCCGGGCTGCAATTAGATTTTGCTGAATTACGGCATCATCCAGCTTCAGTAATAATTGTCCCTTTTTTACCTGGTCACCCTGCTTTACATAAATGGCTTTTACCTGGCCCGGACCGCCACGAGGGGTAATATAGCTTACATTTTCTGCATCAATATGTCCCTGCAATTCGATGTAATGTGAGAAATCTGCAAGGGCAATTGTTTGAACAGAAACGAGTTTTGTTTTTTGAGCAGCAGCGGCACTCGTGTCCAGCTTGCTGATTTCTGTTTCCAGTGCAGCAATCTTTTCATCAATTTTAGTATTCTCTCCCTTTAGTTTTTCAAGTGCTGCTTTTTTATCATTCAGGGCAGCATTGCCTTCCTTTTTACTATCACCGCAGGAAGATAAGAACACCAAAGCCGCAGCACTCACTATTAAATATTGTTTCATCTTTTTTATATTTTCTTTTATTATTGATTGTTATTAGTTGGTAATTTTTTAAAGTTTTCCTACTGCTTTTAAGTAATCCACTTTTGCGGTGATGGCATCGTACAAAGCGCTGAAATAATTATTCTGCGCTACTTTCAATTCTGTTTGCGCATTATAAATTTCCTGGTTGCTTCCCAGCCCCTGGTCATATTTTTTGCGTGTAGTATTAAACACATCTTCTGCCAGTTGAATATTCTGTTTTTGCACATCTGCCGTTAGCAGGGCGTTTTTAAATCTGCTCCTTGCCTGTATTACATCATTGTCCATTGATTGCTTCGACTGATCAAGACTGTTGTTTGATTTTTGCAATGTTAATCGGGCGCTTTCTATCTTCGCTCTTCTGGCAAAGCCATCAAAAATGGGGACTGAAATTCTTAATCCTATAAATGAAGTGGTAAACCAATCACCTTTGTTAAAAAAACTAAACGAATTACGTTGGGCATTCTTAGAATAAGATCCAAATGCAGCAACAGTAGGGATTCTGCTAAGATTGTACCGTTTAATATTATACCCATTTAGTTTACTGGCCAGGGTTAGTAATTGAATTTCTTTTCGGTCATTGTAGTTATAAGATTCATCCAGTATGTTGGATTTTAATTCATCCTCTGTAAGACTATCGGTTAATACCAGCTCCTCTTTTTGCGGCATATTGATTAAAAATTTCAATCCTGCATTACCAGCTTCGAGTTGTTGAATTACCTTTTGCTTTTCTGTTGTAAGATTGTTTAACTGCACCACTATTTTATCTATGTCCAGTTTTTCAGCAAACCCGTTTTTATAAATTTCTTTGGTATCCCGCAGCAGTTTTTCAAAGCGGTCTATATTGGCCTGCAAGCTGGCCAATTGGCTGTTGCCTACTACCAGTTGATAATAAATTTTATAGATGTTTGCTTTAATTTGTTCAGCCGTCACTTCGGCGCTTTTGGTAGCAAGATTCATGGCAGCGCTTCTTGCCTGTAGGCCTACAAATACCTGTCCGTCAAATAATAGTTGCGAAAATTCTACTCCGCCGCTCGCAATCCATGGCACACCAAATTGTGCGTTGATGTTACCAAAGCCATTTGCCGGCTGGGTAATGGGATTTCCATTTCCATCTTTTACAGTCTGGTCTTGCAATACCTGGTACACCGAGGGAGAAATGAAGTTGGGTAAGGTTTGTACGGCGATATTGAAATAGTGGGTGGTACTTACACTGCCATTTATTTGAGGGAATGCCGCAGCAGTTATTTCCCGGTTGGTTTGTTGCTGTATCTTAATGTCAATCAGGGCATTTTTTACCTGTACCGCGTTCTTTAAACCATAGTCCACTGCTTGCTTTGCAGAAAATTCATTCCTGGTCTGTGCCACTACAACACCATTGGCCAGCAAGAAAATTGCACCCAGCAGTATTGTTTTACTAATGTTGTTTTTTTTCATCATTGCTTAATTTTAGTCGCTCTTGTTGATATTTTATTATGAGTTTGTATCCTTTTGGAGAGGCCAGGCCATATAGGAAATGGATGATCAACTCTTCCTCCAACTTTGCCAGGCTATATTTTACCCGGGTATGAAAATCGGGGTTAAAGGGCAGCATGATGCTTTCTACCCGGAATCTCGAAAGGATATCCAAATTGATGTCTTCCCTGTAAAACCCTTCACGGATACCTCGTTCCATATTCAGCCGGATTACGTTGTAGAGATAATCGTTTTTGTGCTGCTGAAATTTTTGGAAAGCCTTAGGATGGTATTTTTGCATATCATAAATGAGGGAGGGATTCATGCTTTTCATCATATCCACCACCATTTCCAATGCTAAAAATATTTCGTGGATGGCATTGTCTGAACATTGCTGGTCTTGCTCGCAAATTTGCTGGCTCCGCAGCAACTCATCGCTGATGACGGCCTCAATCAGTTCGTCTTTATCAGCGTAGTACTGATAAATTGTTTTTTTACTCATTCCCAGGTTGCCGGCAATATCATCCATACTTACACTCCGCAGCCCGTATTGCATGAAAAGAACGTGCGCCTTTTCTTTAATTCTAATACCTGTTTCTATATCTGCCATAGTTGGGTGCAAAACTATGGAAACTATTTGTGTAACCAAAGTTTCCATGTATCTATTTTACCATTTGTAATAATTATTTCAAATTGTCTCATCGGTGGCCAAATATTTATCTTTGATAAATAAATAACGGATTATGAAAAAGAGATCGATATACAAGAAATTATTTGAATTTTTTTTACAGGGGTTACTAATCCTGGCGCCCATCGCTATCACTTTTTGGGCCATAATGGCTTTATTCAATTTTATCGATGGTATTTTACCCAACTTTTTATTTGGTCTGATCCCTAATTTGATGACAGATACACACGGGAATGTAAGGCATATCACTGGTCTGGGATTTATTGTAGTGATCGTTTTGGTGGTGTCGGTTGGGTATGTTTCTTCCAATTTTATATTTGGCAAAGCGGTGGATGCATTTGACCGGCTGTTAGAAAAAACACCCGGTATCAAATTTATTTATTCAACACTGAAAGACTTTTTTGAAGCATTTGCTGGAGAAAAAAAGAAGTTTACGCAAAACGTGTTGGCGAATGTAGATGACAATGATGTATGGCGGGTTGGCTTTATCACACAGGATAATATGGAGGAATTTGGGTTTAAAGATTATGTTGCCGTGTACGTTCCGATGTCTTATTCGGTGGCAGGCAATGTGTACATCATCCCTAAAGAACGGGTAAAACCGATTACCAATATTAGTGCTGCGCAAACAATGAAGTTTGCTGTAAGCGGCGGCGTTACGGCTGTGGTGGATAGTACGCATTTTGCCCCCGGCTCTTAAGGTTAAAGTTTACATCTTTCTAAAAAGATGTAAACTTTAGCATTGTATTACTTTTAAATAAGCTCCAAAACATGAAGCGTAGCCTCCTGCTTATTGCCTGTTGTTTTTTTGCATCTAATTGCTACTGCTGGGGATTTTATGCACACCAGAAAATAAATTACTACGCTGTTTTTTTATTACCGCCCGAGATGATTGTTTTGTACAAGCCAAACATTGGTTTTATTTCAGAACATGCAGTCGATCCCGATAAACGGCGCTATGCTGTGGTGGCGGAAGCTCCCCGGCATTACATTGATATTGATCATTATGGCGAATACCCATATCCCAATTTACCCCGCAAATGGAAAGATGCGGTTGCAAAATATGGGGAAGATTCTTTAAATCTGTTTGGCATTGTGCCCTGGCATATTCAAACCATGCTATCCCGGCTTACGGCGGCCTTTAAGGAAAAAAATTTTAGCAAGATCATGAAGTTGAGTGCAGAGATTGGGCATTATATTGGCGACTCACATGTACCATTACACGCCAACAGCAATCACAACGGGCAATACAGTAACCAGAAAGGGATACATGGTTTTTGGGAAAGCAGGGTGCCGGAACTGTTGGCAGAAAAAGAGTACGATTTCTTTATTGGTAAGGCGAGATACATTGAAAACCCCGGAGAATACATTTGGGCAAGGGTATTGGAAAGTGCGAAAGCTGCCGACTCTGTTTTAACCATTGAAAAAGAATTGACCAACTCATTTCCAGCCGACCAGAAATATAGTTTTGAAAATCGCAATGGTGTTTTGATCCGCCAGTATTCTTCCGCCTTTACCATTGCTTACAGTAAAAAGCTGGATGGGATGGTGGAAAGAAGAATGCGTCTTTCAATTGCCAGTACTGCTTCATTTTGGTACACTGCCTGGGTGAATGCCGGGCAACCGGATCTGCGGGCATTGGCCAAACAGCATTTTTCCGAATCGGATACCAAAGAATTGGAGGCATTGAATGAAAGTTGGAAAAATGGAGGCAAAATGATCGGGAAGGAAGAGGAGTAGGCTGGCCCATACCTGTGAAGAAACTTTTTACACTTTTAGTATCTCCGATTTTTTTCATTTTGACAATAAGATAAGGAAATCCCTTAAAAAATATCCCGCATTATGGTAAATGTTTTGAATATTTCACAAAAAGATTAAATATCAATTGGGTACTTTTGCATTCGAAAAAATTACCCCTAACTTTTAATTGAATTTAGCAGTGATACATAATTTTAACGCCGGTCCTTCTATTTTGCCGCAGGAAGTATTTCAGCAGGCCGCACAGGCAGTACTCAACTATAACAACACAGGTTTATCCATTTTAGAGATTGGTCACCGCACTCCTACCTTTCAAGCGGTAATGGACGAAGCAAGAGCATTGGTAAAGGAATTGATGCAATTGGATGACCAACATGAAGTTTTGTTTTTGCATGGCGGAGCTTCTACCCAGTTTATGCAGGTGCCTATGAATTTGCTGGACGATAAAGAAACAGCAGTGTATGCAGACACTGGCGTTTGGGGTATTAAAGCCATTAAGGAAGCAAAACTGTTTGGTAAAGTAGAAGTGGTTTGTTCCGGAAAAGAAAGTAATTACACCACTATTCCAAAAGACTTTGCCGTTCCCAATGATGCAGCTTATTTCCACATAACTACCAACAATACCATTTATGGAAGTCAGTGGCAGAAGATACCCTACACCAGCACACCGCTGGTAGGCGATATGAGCAGTGACATTTTAAGCAGGGTCATTGACTTTAATGCCTTCGACCTGATTTATGCAGGTGCACAAAAAAACATGGGACCGGCGGGTGTAAATTTAGTAGTGGTGAATAAAAATTTACTGGGTAAAATTAAGCGCCCAATCCCTACCATTATGGATTACCGCAATCACATCAACGAAGGCAGCATGTTGAACACGCCTCCGGTTTTTGCGGTATTTGTTTGCATGTTGACCCTGCGCTGGTTAAAGGGCATTGGTGGTGTTGCAGCAGTTGAAAAATTAAATGATGCAAAGGCCGCGTTGTTGTACAAAGAAATAGATGAAAACTCATTTTTCAGAGGCACCGTTGTGGAGGAAGACAGGAGCAAAATGAATGTATGTTTTGTGATGAATGATCCTTCTTTGGAAAAAGCTTTCCTCGCATTCACCAAAGAAAGAAATATCGTTGGAATTAAAGGGCACCGGCTGGTTGGTGGTTTCCGTGCATCTTTATACAATGCACTTCCCATCAGCAGCGTAGAAGTATTGGTGCAGGCAATGAAAGACTTTGCTCAAACACACGCATAAATAATTACATTAAATTTTTGATAAGCTAACAATTTTTGATAATGATCAGCATACACCCTTTTAAAGCCCTGCGTCCCGAAGCACAACATGCCAAACAGGTGGCCTCCCGTCCTTATGATGTATTGAATAGTAAGGAAGCAAAAATAGAAGCACAGGGAAACCCCAGTAGTTTTTTGCATATTACCAAGAGCGAAATTGATTTGCCGGAAGACACAGATATTCACTCCCAGCAGGTGTATGATACTGCTAAAAAAAACCTGGATGCATTCATTAGCCGGAATATTTTGTTTCGTGAAAGCAAGGCGTGTTACTATATCTACCAATTGATCATGAACGGCAGAAGCCAAACAGGGTTGGTTTGCGGCAGTAGTGTGGGTGATTATGAAAAGGATTTGATTAAAAAACATGAATTCACCAGGCCCGAAAAGGAACAGGATAGAATCAATCATATTACTACCACCGGGGCCCAGACCGGGAATGTATTTTTAGCTTATCGAAATGTTGATTCGATTGATGCGCTGATCGACAAATGGAAAAAAGAGAAAAATCCGGTGTATGATCTGCTTGCGGACGATGGGATTCAACATAGTATCTGGATTGTAAATGATACAGATACCATCAATGCCATTACGGAATTGTTTAAAACAACCGTTCCTTTTACTTATATAGCCGACGGGCATCACCGTGCCGCTTCCGCTGCCAAAGTGCGGAAGGCGTTGGGGGAAAAGGCAACTGAAGGAGCCAATATTTTTCTTACCACTTTGTTTCCATCCAACCAGTTGCATATCATGGATTACAACCGGGTAGTAAAAGATCTGAACGGACTGACCACAAGTGCATTTTTAGAAAAAGTGAAAAATGCCTTTACGGTTACAAAAGCTGAAAAGGCTTTTTCTCCTGCTAGTCTGCATCAGTTTGGACTTTACGTAGACAAGCAGTGGTACACCCTTATAGCGAAGGAAGGCACGTACACCAATGACCCGATTGGTATTTTAGATGTTACAATTTTGCAAAATAATCTGTTAGACACTATTCTCGGTATCAAAGACCAGCGTACCGACCAACGCATAGATTTTGTAGGGGGAATCAGGGGGATTGGTGAGCTGTCAAAAAGAGTGGATAGTGGTGAAATGGCAGCAGCTATAAGTCTGCACCCCGTTAGCATTCAGCAATTATTTGCCATAGCCGATAGTGGCAATGTAATGCCTCCAAAAAGTACCTGGTTTGAACCGAAATTGAGAGATGGATTGTTGACTCACCTGATTGATTAAACTGTTTAGCCGTAGACTGGGCAAAGCTACATTACAAGGACGGATGTGGTTACTTCCGGTCCGTAGCTGGAGACCTCAGGCCATGGTTGGTGTCCTCATCAACTACCTGGTTCCGCAACTTCCGATAGCTAACTGATTTGAAATGCAACCAAGGATGTGGTTACTTTAAATTTTCTTATTACTTTTATAGCAATGAAAATTATTAATAAAGTTATTTTTCTTGCAGCACTGTTGCTTACCGTACAGTTTTCAAATGGCCAAACAGCCAAAGAATTGCAGGAAACTGCCCGTTCCTTTATGCAGCAGGGCGATTTTACCAATGCAACACTTGTATTAACCCGAGCCGCTTCCCTTGAGCCAAATAATATTGACATAACAAAAGACCTTGCGCTCACCTATTATTTTCAAAAGGATTTTAACAGGGCATTAAGCCAGATAAAACCGCTGCTTGACCGGGAAGATGCTGATGACCAGTGTTTCCAAATAGCTGGAAATATCTACAAATATCTTGACCAGCCAAAGGAGTCTGAGAAAATTTACCGGAAGGGCTTGAAAAAAATCCCTGAAAGTGGTGCCATTTACAATGATTTGGGCGAGCTGCAATGGGGGCAAAAAAATTATGAAGCAATTAAGCAGTGGGAAAAGGGGATTGAGGTAGACCCTAATTTTTCAAAAAATTATTACAACGCCAGTAAGTATTATTATCTTACCACCGATAAAGTTTGGAGTATTTTATACGGAGAAATCTTTGTAAATATGGAGCCTCAAAATAAAGCTACCCCAGAGATTAAGTCGATATTGCTGGAGAGTTATAAAAAGATTTTTCTTGATAATGATATCAACAAAGAACCAAAAGATGCGGTGAATTTTACCGATGCTTTTTTACGTACCATGCGAAAGCAAAGCCTGGTTGCCTCAGGCGGCATTCAACCCGAATCGCTTACCATGATCAGAACCCGTTTTATTTTAGACTGGTTCAACAACTATGGCGATAAATACCCCAGCCGTTTGTTTGAATACCAGCGCCAGCTTCTACAGGAAGGTATGTTTGATGCCTACAATCAATGGTTATTTGGTACTGTACAAAATCTCGCAGCTTACCAAAACTGGATTACTACCCATGCTACTGATTACAACGAATTCAGCAAATTCCAAAGAAGCAGGATCTATAAAGCAGTTGCGGGCCAGAATAACCGGTAATTTTCTCCTAACTGGTTTTTAAATTTTTTAATAATAGCCTGCGGCAGAAATCTGATTGTGACGATTTAGCAAAATGCTTAAAAAATCTAAATATTCGATGTCTAAACATTGAACAGCCAATTCCCTTATCTTTGCTTAAAAATTAGAAATCATGAAAAAAATCTTATTGTCGATCGCAGTTGTAACATTGTTGGCAGCGTGCAACAATGCGCCTGATGCAGAAAAAGCAGCAACAGGTGAAAAAGAAGTTGCAGCATTGGCTGAAGGTGCTACGTACACAATCGATAGCACCAATTCAACCATCAATTGGGCGGCAACCAAAGTAAACGGTGCCCACAACGGAACGTTTAAACTTACGCAAGGTAGTCTTGCTGCGAAAGATGGCGTATTAACCGGTGGTAGTTTTAAAATTGATATTACTTCTATCAATGCAGTTGACCTTGTAGCAGATGCAGAAAACAAGGCAAAACTGGAAGGACATTTAAGTAGTCCTGATTTTTTTGATGTAGCCAAATATCCTACTGCAAACTTTGAAATAACGGGCGTAGAACCTTTTGTTTACGATAGTACAACCATGAAAAATGTAGTTTTGAAAAATGCAACCCATACCATTAAAGGAAACCTTACTTTGAGAGACAGCACAAAGAATGTTACGTTCCCAGCTATCGTTGCCATTAGCGCTGACGCAATTTCTGCTGAAGCAGACTTTAATATTGATCGAACAGAATGGGGATTGAATTACAAAGGGCCAAACAACCCGGCTGATTGGCTGATTCGCAAGGAAGTTAATTTGAAATTCAAGATAGCAGCAGCAAAAAAATAGTTTTAATTGTTAAGCTAGGGCCATTCCGAGAAACCGGAATGGTTTTTTTGTTTGTATGTGTGAGATGTTTTGTGATATTGCTACAGTGCAACCATTGATTACGCAATCTTAGATTATTTGTTGACCTTCAAAGTATTTTGTACATCTACCTCGTTTATTTTGATGAATTGGATAAATTACCCGGTTTGTTTGAAAACTTCAAGGCTATTTTAGTTGTGTTTAAGAAATTTAAAGCCGGAACCAACTATTTTTTCCTTTATAAAAGATTGATAGTATTGATCTGATGCGTATTTTTAATTGTAGTTTTCTTAACTTGAATTATTGTTTGCATTTCTTTAATTTATATTTAAGAGATTATTCCTCTTATAAAATTGCTATTTGAAAATTTGAAGAAACCTAATTTTTTAATCAACCTCGAACGATTGTATATGAACGAAGACTCAAGAATATTTGATTTCCTGCAGAATCAACTGGATAATTTCCCAAAGGCTGATCTTTTAGTTGGTAAAGAAGATGGTAGTTGGCGCAAGTACAGTACCGCAGAAGTGCATTCCATTATTGACAATTTAAGTGCAGGATTACTCAACTTAGGTTTTAGCGGTAATGACATGACGGTGGAAAATCAGGATAAAATTGCCCTCATCAGCAAAAACAGACCCGAATGGCTAATGCTGGATATGGCTTGCCAGCAAATAGGGGTTACACTTTGCCCAATTTATCCAACTACCAATATCAATGAGCTGGAATTTATTTTCAATGATGCCGCCGTTAAACTTGTTTTTTTAAGCGGCCAGGATATTTTAGAAAAAGTAAATAACATTCGCAGCAGAATACCTTCATTAAAAGATATTTACAGTTTTGATGAATCATCCTCTGCAACTTGTTGGAAAACGATACTGGCTTTACCAACTGAAGAAGATTATTTGCAACTGGCAAGAATAAAGTCGGCAATTAAAGCCACTCATTGTGCCACTATTATTTATACATCTGGCACAACCGGCACTCCAAAAGGCGTAATGCTTAGCCATCGCAATATTGTATCCAATGTACTAAACTCAGTTAAGAGTTTTCCGTTCGCTCGAAATGTAAATGCAAAAGCATTGAGCTTTTTGCCACTCAACCATATTTTTGAAAGAATGGCCTCCTACATTTATATGGATAGCGGTATATCTATTTATTATGCGGAAAGTTTGGAAACCATTGCAGATGATCTGAAGGAAGTGCAACCCGACATTTTTTGTACGGTGCCAAGGTTACTTGAAAAAGTGTACGAGAAGATAATGGCCAAAGGTGCAGAGCTAACAGGCACTAAAAGGAAATTATTTGACTGGGCGGTGGCTTTGGGCGATAAATATGACAACAACCGCAACCAGGGTGCTGTGTACAATCTTAAATTGGCGATCGCTAATAAAATAATATTTAGTAAATGGCGGGAGGCGCTGGGAAACAATATCCGGTATATCATTACGGGTGGTGCTGCCTGCCAGGTTAGATTATTACGAATATTTACGGCAGCAAAAATTCCGATATACGAAGGGTATGGTCCAACAGAGAACAGTCCTGTAATTAGTGTGAATTGCCAATACGAGGGCGGAACGAAGTTTGGTACTGTTGGTCCGGTTTTGCAGGGGCAGGAAGTAAAGCTGGAGGCGGATGGCGAAATATGTGTAAAAGGTCCCAGCATTATGATGGGCTATTACAACCGGCCCGATCTTACGGCTGAAACCATCATTGATGGATGGTTGCATACGGGTGATATCGGTGTATTTGAGGATGGGGTTTACCTGAAAATTACCGATCGCAAAAAGGAACTTTTTAAAACCAGTGGCGGAAAATACGTAGCACCTCAACCCATTGAAAACAGGATGAAGGAATCACCGTTTATTGAGCAAATGATGGTGGTAGGCGCTGATCAAAAATTTGTGGGCGCATTGATTGTGCCTTCTATTCCAAACCTAAAGGAATGGATGCGTCACAAGGATATTCCTTTTACTACCAATGAAGATGCCATCAATCATCCGAAAGTGCTGGCTTTGTACAGGGATTTAATGGATAGTTTTAACATGTATTTCAACCCGGTAGAACAGGTAAAGCGTTTTGAACTGGTGCCCAATGAATGGACGATTGATAGTGGTGAAATGACCCCTACACTAAAGCTGAAACGTAAAGTGATCATGGAGAAATATAAGGAGGTAATTAACAGAATTTATAACCTCTAGCGGTCGGCACCGCAGCTCAGACCGCTTTATTAGCGGCTATTGCGGTCTTACCTGCGGTACCGACCGCAGAGATAATTACTGCGGTTTGACCTGCGATACCGACCACCTGTACAACGAGTGATTGCGGCACCGACCGCAAAAATGCCCTTTTTACAAAGGGCATTTTTCATGATAATTAATTAATTCTATCGGCGTTTTTTCAAACTGATAACCGGCATACTTTACAATAATTTCATCCAATACCGCATCAATTTCTTCTACTGTTTTTAAAGTAACCAACTGGTAGCGGTAATCCTTGATACCTGGCAATCCTTTTAAATAATTGGCATAATGACGACGCATTTCGAATATGCCCACCATCGGCCCTTTCCACTCAAACGATTTATGCAGATGCTTTTTGCAAACTTCCACCCGGTCTTCAATCGTGGGTGAGGGTAAAACCTCCCCGGTTTTCATAAAATGCTTGATTTCATCAAAAATCCACGGATAACCAATGGCGGCTCTTCCTATCATAATGCCATCTATACCATATCGGTTTTTATATTCAACTGCCTTTTGCGGACTATCAATATCGCCGTTGCCAAAAATGGGGATTGTAATGCGGGGATTATTTTTAACCTTACCAATCAACGTCCAATCCGCTTCGCCTTTATACATTTGTGATCGGGTGCGGCCGTGAATGGCCAATGCCTTAATACCAACATCCTGCAGACGTTCCGCAACTTCTTCAATATTACGGGTCATGTCGTCCCAACCAAGCCGGGTTTTAACTGTAACGGGTAATGTAGTTGATTTAACTACAGCGGCAGTTAACCGAACCATCAGATCGATGTCTTTTAATACACCAGCCCCTGCACCTTTCATTGCTACCTTCTTCACCGGACAGCCAAAATTAATGTCCAGTAAATCTGGATTGGTGACGTCCACAATTTTAGCTGCCAATGCCAGGCTTTCTTCATCACCTCCAAAAATTTGCACACCCACCGGTTTTTCGTAATCGAAAATGTCCAGTTTTTGGCGGCTTTTGATAGCATCCCTGATTAAACCCTCACTGCTGATAAATTCGGTGTACATCAGGTCGGCACCTTTGTCTTTGCAAACGGCCCTAAACGGCGGATCGCTTACATCCTCCATGGGAGCCAATAATAAAGGAAATTCAGGAAGTTGTATGTTACCGATTGATGGCATAAATGTGTTAATGGTTTATTGTTTACGGTTGATGGTTGCTCGGATCACTCAGTCTCTAAATATTCCAATTGCATTCAATGCAAATCAGATAGTCAATAATCCAAATTATTTAGTCAGTTTTTTCGCAGTTTTTATGAAGTGATTTTAAAAACAGAAAACAACAAACCCAAAACCATAAACTTAATGTACTTTTTTGGCTGTAAATTTACGCACTTATAAGCATACACTATGGCGTATTTAGCAACTAAACGGTTTAATTATTGGGGACAGCTTGGGATTTTAACGGCTTTTATCGGAGTAGGATTGATTATTGGAGGCGTGGCAAGTTTCATCCCTTTGCTCGGAAAAATTAATCTGAACGATTTTAAGGGCGGCTCTACTACGCAGTTAATGGATAATTTATTAAAGCCGGAAAATGCAACGGCTTTAAGATGGATGCAATTGATCACCACCTTATTCCTCTTTTTTTTACCGCCCGTTTTGTATGCGCTGGTATGCCATAAAAAGCCATTTGTTCATTTAGGACTTCAACCAAAATTCAATTGGCGGTCTGGTGTATTGGTTATTTTAATTATGCTGGCGGCTCTTCCAATGGTAAGTGTGTTGCAGGATTTAACTGAAATGCTGCCCTGGTCAAAAGCTACCCTGCTGAAATTTAAGGAAGCTGAAGATGCTTATAATAAGCAAGTGGCGGTGATAGCCAGAATGAACGATTTTGGCGATTATTTGATTTCGGTAATCATGATTGCCTTTTTGCCCGCAATGTTTGAAGAGATACTTTTCCGTGGTGCCATTCAAAATTTATTATCCCGATGGTTTAAAATGCCAGTGCTTGGGGTCGTAATTACCGCCATTATTTTTAGTGCCATTCATGGTTCCTATCTTGGTTTTCTAAGCCGTTTTGCACTTGGTTTTGTACTGGGCTGGATGTTTTACCGAACTGGTAATCTCTGGTTAAGCATATTGGGGCACTTTTTTAATAATGGTTTCGCCATCACAATGATGTACGTTACAACAAAACCTGGCGAAAAAATGGACCCCTCTAAAATGGAAGATCATTTCCCGCTTTGGATTGGTTTGGCAAGTATTGCGGCCGTTTATGGTTTATTTATACTGTTTGAAAATGTAAGTAAAAATGATATTGACCATCCCGGAGAAGAATTGCCTTTGCCAGGCGCTGATTACAGCAATAACCCTTTTGAAAATGATGCTTCTCCTGTAGGCAAATCAACTCAACTTTAACCGAAATGGCTATCAACGTAGAAACCTTAAAAATCCGTGCCACCACGGCTTTGATCTTTGTGGTAGTAATGATGGGTGGATTGCTTTGGAACCAATGGAGTTTTCTGGCCTTGTTTGTACTGGTACATTTTGGATGCTGGTACGAATTTATCAAACTTTTGAAGAAAATTTACGGGGAAGCGTATTTAAAATATACGTTGTTTGGCCTGGCCTATATAACCATGCCGATCATGATGCTGCTGGATTTCAGCGGCATTTGGTCGCAATTTGACGTAACCCGACCTGGGCAGCAATTTGGCGTCACCATTCCACTAGCGATCATTTTCAGTATCTGGATCAATGATACCATGGCTTACCTCGTAGGATCCTTTATTGGCAAAACCCCGTTCTCTAAAATATCGCCCAAAAAAACCTGGGAAGGTACCATTGGTGGCGCTATCTTATGTGTGTTGCTCATTGGTTTTCTTTTCCCTTTATTGGCTGAGCGGTACTTTACCCCTTTTGCGCAAAAGCAAACTTATTTTATCATAGCGGCTATCTGTGCTGTTTTTGGCACCATGGGCGATTTGCTGGAAAGCAAAATCAAGCGGATGGCCGATGTAAAAGACAGTGGTGCCATTATGCCCGGGCATGGTGGTTTTTTAGATCGGTTTGATTCTTTGTTGATCGCCACTCCCTTTGTTTGGCTCTATATCAAATTATTTCTATAGCCATTTGACTTGCAGCATTGGCAGGTAACTTATATTTGCCGTTCAATTTTTTAAGCATGACAATACATCGGGAAGGTTATAAAAGCATCGCAATAGGGACATTGATATTTGGTGCACTCAATTTGATTTTTTTTTATTTCTTTAGCGCATCGCTTCCTGTTCTAGGATGGCTCTTCTTTTTTGCAACGTTGGGATTGTTGTTGTTCCTTATTTCATTTTTCCGCATTCCAAACCGGCAGCTCACTTTTAAAGATGGCGCAATCATAGCACCCGCTGATGGAAAAGTAGTAGTAATAGAAGAGGTTACAGACACGGAATATTTTCATGATAAACGTTTACAGGTATCTGTTTTTATGAGTCCTGCCAATGTGCATGTAAACAGAAACCCGCTAAGTGGTGAAGTAGTGTACAATAAATACCATAAAGGCAAATACCTGGTGGCCTGGCACCCAAAATCATCTACCGAAAATGAGCGCCATTCGGTGGTGATAAAAAATGGCAATACAGAAATTTTGGTAAAACAAATTGCCGGCGCACTTGCCAGGCGCATCATAAATTATTTGCAGGTAGGCCAGCAGGTGAGTCAGAATGCAGAAATGGGCTTTATCAAATTTGGTAGCCGGGTAGATCTTTTGCTGCCAGTGGGTACAAAAATTAATGTGCAGTTAAACGAGGTGGTGCAGGGTGGAGTTACCGTTTTAGCCACATTATAATGTGCGAAGCCTGATTATTGAAGGGTTGATAAACGTTGTTATTCGGATTTATTGTAGCGTTTGCTTTGAATGAGAGATAGGATAAAAAACACCCGTGTTTCCTAAAAATTAACAGAAATGGCTTTGCCAGATGCAATTTAGCACATACATTCACGTTGTATTTTTAAACTAAATTAAATTGACATTATGAAAAAAGTATTTTTATTAGCGACCGCTGCTTTACTGGTTACTGGCGTAACGTTTGCAGATAACGGAAAAAAGAAAAAGAAATGTGCAAAGGGAAAAACCTGCTGCAATAAAGCTGAAACAGCAGAAAAGTCATCCTGCAAAGAAAAAAGTAGTACAGCGAAAATTTAATTTAGCTTATGAATGAAAAAACCATCTCACCTGAGATGGTTTTTTTTAAACGGATTTTATCCCGATATTGCTGTTGCGTTTGCATCAACTACATAGCAAGCAATATCTACCCTGTAGCTGGCCGCTTTCATCATCAAAAAATATTTTCCAGCTCTTTCAAATGCTTAATAACATACGTTGGTTTTAACGCAGTAACGGTGTTGATATGGTTTACAAAAACAGAATCCATGCCTACATTCATCGCACCTTGTATATCAGCATCAAGGTTATCGCCCAGCATGATACTTTCAGCCAACGTGGCGCCTGCTTTTTGCAAAGCAAAATCAAAAATTTCTTTCTTCGGTTTTAGGCTGTTACTTGTTTCAGACGTAATTACATGCTTGAAATACCGGCCTAGCCCACTGTTATTTATTTTGCTCCATTGTATTTTTTCAAAACCATTGGTGATCATGTGGAGGTAATAATTTTTATTGGTTAAATAGTCCAAAATCTCAATGGTATGCGGAAAGAGCAGTTTACGGGTTGGCAAAAGATCCAGAAATTTTTCGCTCATTTCCCGGGCGAGTTTTTCATCACCAATTTTAAATTCGAGCAAGGTGCGCCACATACGTTTCCATTTCAACTCTTCGCCGGAGATGAACCCTTTGTGATAGCGATCCCACAAGATTTCATTGTGGTGTAAATAATGCTTATAAAAATCTTCAAAAGGAGTTACACCCAACGAAGACAAATTAAAGAAAGCATAAATTTCTGTAAGCGTTATTTTTGCATTGGCGTCAAAATCCCAAAGGGTATGATCTAAATCGAAAAAGAGATGTTTATACTTCATAAGTTATTTCAGATAATGTTATTGAATAATGTAAACGCAAAAATAAGCCACGATATTACATAAAAGCCAAAGCAAAAAGGTTAACCTATTGTAATATTTATTGTTAACTGTATTTTATCAACTTACTAAACAACTTAATTTTTGAATATGAATGTGATCATTACAGGTGCCTCCAAAGGTATTGGTAAAGCCATTGCTACTGCTTTTGCAGCCGAAGGCGCTACCCTTTTTTTATGTGCAAGAAATGAAGTGAATTTGTACAATACCGTTGCGGAATTGCAAACCAGGTATCCGGAAAGTACCGTTCATGCGAAGGCAGTTGATATGGCTGTTAAACAGCAGGTGCAGGATTTTGGGAAATGGGTATTGGACGGATTAAATAGTACACAATCAGGCAAGGTTGATATTTTGGTAAACAATGCGGGTACGTTTTCGCCCGGCAGTATTTACGATGAAGCAGATGGCCTGCTGGAAAAAATGATGAACACCAATTTGTACAGTGCCTACCATCTTACCCGAAAACTAATCCCCGCTATGATTGCAACCCGGCAGGGATTGGTTGTAAATATTTGTTCCATTGCTTCTTTGAATGCGTATAGCAACGGCGGCAGTTACAGCATCACCAAATTTGCAATGATGGGTTTAACTAAAAATCTTCGGGAAGAGTTAAAACCACATCATATTAAAGTAATGGGTGTTTATCCGGGGGCAGTACTTACCGATTCCTGGGGCAATTTTGATAACTCATCCAGGCGCATTATGGAGGCGGGTGATATTGCAACAATGATTCTTGCTGCCAGCAAACTTTCGCCACAGGCAGTTGTTGAAGATATTGTACTGCGGCCCTTACTGGGAGATTTACCTTAGAAGCTGAACTATTATATTGTTGTTAGTTGAATAGTTGGTTGTTGTTTAGATGAACAACAAATGAATACTTCAGCCACAAAGCAATTCAGCCATGCTACCATACTTTTTATAACCATTAACAGCATTTTTAATTATGCTGTATTTCTATAGTTTATTTTTGTAATCCTCTTTATGGTACGGCATTCAAAAAAAATATTTTTTCTTCTTGGGTTATTTGTGGTTCTCTGCCAATGTAATGTATTGGCACAAACCCGTTTTACGGCTACCATTTCGCCCGGCACCATTGGTAAAAATGAAAATGCCGAACTACGGCTGATGATTGAGAATGCCGGGCAAGTGCAACAAATCGTTCCTCCTTCGTTAACCGATTTTATTGTGTTAAGCGGCCCCAATCAGGAAAGCGGGATGGAAAGCAGCAATGGTGTAACCCGGCAATATATTGGGATCACGTATGTTTTAAAGCCTAAATCAATTGGAAAATTTAAGATAGAACCAGCCATCGCAACAGCAGACGGAAAAAGCCTTCGAAGCAACCGGGTTACATTGGTTGTTAATAATTCAACTGGCAATAACCAAGGCAATAGTCAGGCTGCTGCTGGGTTGTCTGGTTTTTATGAACCCACCATTCAATCTGTTTACAAAGATTATATTTTAAAAGCGGGTGAAAATCTGCAAGATAAAATCAATAAAAATATTTTCATCAAAGTGGATGTTGACAAAAAATCCTGTTTTGTGGGTGAGCCGCTTGTGGTATCGTATAAACTGTACACCCGGTTAAAATCTGAAAGCAGCATCATAAAAAACCCATCTTTCAATGGCTTCTCTGTAGTAGACCTGTTGGCACCAGGTAATACCTATTATACCATCGAAACGTTGAATGGCAAAGAGTACAATGTGTACACGCTGCGCAAATCGCAGTTGTATCCCTTACAGGCAGGTGCCGTAGAATTGGAAAGTGCAGAGGTGGAAAATGAAATTCATTTTATAAAGGAAGCCTATGTAAACCGGGAACAGGATGCACTGGATAATATGCTGAGAGATTTTACTCAAACAACCATACCTGCCGAAGGATTACAAGATGAGAAGGTGACGTTGCAAAGCAAGCCGGTAACAATTATGGTAAAGCCTTTGCCGGATAAAGAACAGACCGCTTTATTTAATGGCGCAGTTGGGAATTTTACAATTGATGGCGGACTTGAAAAAAACAGTTTCACAACAGATGATGCCGGTAAATTAAAAATTGCCATTTCAGGTGCCGGTAATATGTCGATGATCATTGCTCCGGATATTGCCTGGCCTGCCGGAATAGAAGCGTATGAATCGCAAACAAAGGAAAAGTTGGATCAAATGACCGTTCCGGTAAGTGGTATCAAAGTTTTTGAATATCCTTTTACAGTGAATAAGCCCGGCAGTTATAATATCCCGCAAATTGCTTTCAGCTTTTTTGATGTAAAAGAAGGCAAATACAAAACAGTGATGACGAAGCCATTCATGTTAGAAGTTGCAAAAGGAACTGGTAAAAAGCAATTGGTGATAGATGGCATGAAAATAAAAACAGGCCAGCAACAGTTTTCGGATACAATTTTTACCAATCGCTGGTTGATCGTGATTCCACTTGCTATGTTATTGCTTGCTGGTTTATTTGTTTGGTTTAAGACTGATAAAAGAAAGCATTCAAAAGTTGCTGTTGCTCCCGTAAATGATGAACCCAGGCTTAAAGCTATGGCAACTGTTGCGCCAGAACTGGAACTAACAGATGTGTCGGTAAACCCGCTTTTGTTAACTGAAGAAAAACTGATTGCTCATGATTGCCGTGGCTTTTACGAAGCACTTAACAATGAGTTAAGAAAATATTTAGCGTGTAAGCTGCAGATCCCTTTATCAACCCTCAATAAAAAAAGTATAGCAGAAGAAGCGGATAGAAAAGGCGTAGCGGTTGCTACCAGCCTGCAGGTTCAGCAATTGCTGGATGAGATTGAATGGCAGTTGTACACGCCCTGTGCAGACGAAGATAAAATGGAAGAACTATTTAACAAAGCTGATGTAATTGTACATGCATTAAATGCTACAACTCCGTAAACCGATAACCAATCCCTCTTACGGAATGAAAGTATTGTGGGTTGCGACTGTCTTCTTCAAAATATTTACGGAAGCTTAAAATGAAATTGTCAATTGTACGGGTAGTTGGATAAACATTGTAACCCCAAACGGCCTGTAGAATTTTTTCCCTGGTTACAACTTCATTCTTATTTTCAATCAGCAATTGCAGCAGCATGATTTCTTTTTTGGTAAGGGTAATTTTCTTACCGTTGCTAGTAGTGCATTCCAATGCTTTGAAATTGATTTCGTTTTTGCCGAAATTATAAATATGCTCCAGCGGTTTTCTGGTGGATAGCCGTTTGCTTTTTTCAACCAGTTTGTTTACCCGCAATAGTAATTCTTCCAGATTAAATGGTTTGGTAAGATAATCATCTGCTCCTTTTTTTAAACCCAGCACCCGATCTGCACTGCTGTTTTTGGCGCTCAATATCAGGATGGGGATTTCGTTGTTTTGTAACCGGATTCTTTCGCAAACGCTGATGCCATCCAGCTCTGGCAGCATTACATCTAATATCATCAAATCAAAATGCTCGTGTTCTACTGCTTTAAGGGCTTCTACTCCATCGAAGGCGCTGGTAACTTCATACTCTTCCAACTCAAGGTTTAACTTTAATGCCTCATGCAGGTTTTCTTCATCTTCTACCAATAAAATCGAAATTTTTTGAGTTGCCATGTTTTTAATTGAGGATTATATGAATTGAAAATCTTTTATTGAAGATTCTTTCTAAGGAAAAGCGCTGTATGAATACCGAAAGAATAGCCAAATAAAAAATGATCAATCACGCTGCTATTCATTTTAAATCATCCATTGTCTTTTGCTGGTTGAAATACTATTGCAAAACTACTTCCTGTTGGCGTATTATCCGTAACAAAAATGGATGCATGGTGTTGATCCGCAATTTTTTTGGTAAGATACAATCCAAGACCTGTTCCCTTGGCACCTTTGGTAGCTTCATTGCCTACCCGGTAAAATTTATCAAACACCTTTTTCTTTTCTGCAGCCTCAATTCCTTTGCCCTGGTCTTGCACCTGCAACTGTATTTGCTGATCCTGCAGTTGCAATAGGATGGTAATTGCAGCGTCTTTGGGTGAATACTTGATGGCATTGTCAATTAAATTATTGAGTGCTATTTGCAGCATCAACATATCACCATGTATAAAGCAATCGTTCTCAACTACCTTATCGAAAATTCTATTTGGATACCGGGTGATAAAATCAGCTACACAATCATCTACCAATGAAGTGAGGTTGATTTCCTCTGTAGTCATGATATGCTTTCCTGCGTCTAACTGCGATGCCAGCAACATATTATTACACAAGGCATTTAGCCGGTTGGCTTCCTGTATGGTATTTTGAATCAGCCTTTGTTGCTGGCTATCCTCCAGTTTTCTTTTTTGCAGCGTTTCTAAATTCAATTTTGCAATGGCGATCGGCGTCTTTAATTCATGCGTAATGGCCATCATGAAGTTTTGTTGTTCTCGCCCCATTTTAAACTGGCGCCTTACTGCCCCGTAAATAAAACCGGCTCCTGATAAAATCAATAAAAAAAAGATGGCTCCTTCTCCAATGTACTGCGCCGCTTTTCTTTTTTCTACATCTGTTATTTCCTTTATTAAATGAAGGTATTGCGGATCGGCGGGTTTTAACTGCGAGATTTCATATTCTGCCAGTTGTACATTCAAGCGGTTTAGTGCTATAAACCACCATACCAAAGCGGCAATGATATAGGCCAGTAAAAACCAATACAGCAGGAAAATAAACCTTAAACGCTTTGTTTTATATAAAGAGAATGGCATTGTAGTAAATATGAACGTTGAGTGTCATGGATACAGATGAATGGTTGAATGGTTATATTGTTGAATTGTTTTATTGTTAAATGGTTGGATTGTTATTTTGTTGAATTGCTTGATCATTGATCAAATAATTCCAAAGCGTTCAAGTATTCGAACAAACCATCAACTATTCATCATCCTGCCTTCAGCCCCTACTTCACTCGTTCCACCCGAATCCCTACACTCATGATTTCGGGTAAGGGATTTTCTCTCATCACTTGTGCAACGGAAAATTTATAATTACCGGATTTATTAAATTTAAATGGCCCTTTCGTGATTGATTTACGGATCTCCCAGATATCATCCATTCCACTTCCCTCCCAGCCTTTTGCATCGGTGCCCAACTGCAAATCGAAACGCTGGTAACGCATCGAATCTGCCGGTGACTGCGAACCAATGTTAAGCCAGATATTGTTGTACCGATAAGCATCTGTATGCCTCAATACAACATACAGGTTATACATTGATGCGGTATCTGTGATTGTAAATTCAAATGCAGGTTGCAGACTGTATGACCATTTGTGAAGGGGTATGGGAGCGTTTTTTTCAAACACATCTACTTTCTCACAGGAACTGAGCCATAAGCTTGCGGTAGCCAGAATAACTAAAAAGGGTTTGTAGGAATTGATTGTCACAAAATAAATTTTTACAAAAATAAAACAGTTTTTTAAGAGTGCGTCTTCCGGTTAGCGAAATACAATTGCTCGTCTTTAATTCTAATAACCAACCTAAAAAAAAGAGAGTTGCCTATACTCATCTATTTGAAACGCCGAAAACGAAACATGGCATTTTTTCTTATCAACATGCCGAATTTAATGGATGCTAACTACATGCAGTAGAAGCGTGTCGCTACATATCCTTAGCAGCATTAGCCACTGCTGGTGTTATGCCAACAAACAGCCTGATGTTTCTTTGAATAACCAGGCCGCATCAACACCACATTTCCTACAGGGCATTCAATATTTGTTCCTTTGCTTTTTCCAGTTCATCCTTCATGGTTACAACACATTTTTGTATTTCAGCATCGTATGCTTTGCTACCGGTAGTGTTAATCTCCCTGCCAATTTCCTGGATAATAAAAGATAATTTCTTTCCTTTTGCCTCGTCCTTATTTGCAAGCAATGATCTGAAATATTCGCAGTGTTGTTTCAGGCGCACCTGCTCTTCGTGGATGTCAATTTTCTCAATGTAGTAAATCAGTTCCTGCTCTAAACGATTGCCATCATAGTTTTCTTTACCTACATGTTGCTCCAGCAATTGCACAATTTCTTCCCGGATACGCTTCATGCGGTTTGGCTCCAGCTTTACAATTGCTTCTTCCTGTGCATTGATATTGTTGATGCGTTTAACAAGATCTCTTTCTAAACTGGCGCCTTCTTCTTCCCTGTGCCTGTTCAATTCCGAAAGGGCATTCAGTAATACCTTTTTAAACTCTTCAAAGTCGTTGTCGTTTAATACATCGTTGGTGGGTGTTACCACTTCGGGCAGGCGAAGCAATGCACTTAAAACAGAATTGGTATCAATGTTCAATTCACCAGCCAGCGTTTCAATTTGGTGGTAGTAAGCTTTTATTAAATCGGTGTTGATATTTACCGGTTTGGAGGTGCCATTTTGTTTGATGGTGATCATGCAATCGATGGTGCCACGTACCAGTTGTTCCTGTAACATATTGCGAATGTCAAACTCGTAGGGACGAAGCAATGGCGGCAGGCGCAATTGCATTTCAAACTGTTTACCATTGAGTGCTTTTATTTCTACCAGGAAGGTTTTATCATTTACGGTTTGTTCAGCCCGGCCAAAGCCGGTCATGGATTTTAGCATTATTTGTTGGTTGTTTTTGTAATAAAATATTTAATCATCTACAAGGTAGCCGAAAAATGGTCAAAGTTTTGTTTTCTGCATATCATTTCTATTGGGAAACAGAAAATGATACATTTCGCCCCTGGTTAAAATGCGCATTTCACCTGGTTGTAGTCCTTCAATTTCGCATCTTTCTATGCGGTGCCGGATCAGTCTGAGCGTAGGGAATCCCACCGCTGCAGTCATCTTTCTTACCTGCCTGTTTTTACCTTCGGTTAATATCATTTTTATCCAACTGGTAGGGATGCTTTTTCTAACCCGGATGGGTGGATTTCTATCCGGCACAGCAGGCGAAGTTTTGAAGACCATCGCTTTACATTTTTTTGTGTGATATCCCTTTCCATCAACCGTTATATCTACACCATGTTGCAAGTCATGCAAGGCCTGGTCTGTTACCTCACCATCTACCTGCACCCAATATTCCCTGGTATGTTCAAACAATGGATTTAATAATTCATGATTGAGTTTTTTATCGTTTGTAAGAATCAATAATCCTTCGCTGTCATAATCCAGCCGACCAACCGGATAAACATCTGTCGGTACATCAAAAAAATCTTTCAGTGTTTGCTTTCCTTCACCAGATGTAAACTGTGACAATACATTGAAGGGTTTATAAATGAGGCAATAATATTCCAAGAGAAAATAAATTAATGATGAATAAAATGATGGAAAGAAAGCGGTAGCATACAGGTGATTTAATACTTCCCGGAAATAACAAAGCCCGACGTTTTGAAGCCGGGCTTTATATATATGTATGGGTTAGTAAGTACTGGAAACTAAATTTCCATACACAATATTAAATAGAAATTTTCCTATCGAAAAAAATATTTTTAAATATTTTATTCACATTTCATTTTGTACTGTGGATAAGGACAACATTTAAAACATGCAACGATCATTTTTAATCCGCCTTATCAACCCTGCTGATTTTGATAAATGAATGCATACTTTTTTTGTGAATCGTTGAAAGTATTGATTTTACAGGTGTTTCAGCCGATGTTGATTTTAATAAGCATTGAATAAACTATCAGTATAATTCTACAGCCATCAAAAAAAATTCTTCATGTGCTTTCAATATTTTCATTGTTTTCACCTCTAAAAAAAGTTGATAAATAAATTAAAATAGTCACGATATTTTTACTGATTCGATCAATATTTGTTTATCCCTTCACTAAAACCAAAGCATAGTACCTTTGTAAAAAATATAATTGTATGCAATTTCCTGCTCCTGTTTCTATCAAGTGGATCGCTGAATTTATCAATGCTGAATTAATTGGCAACAACAATGCAGCTACAACCGGCATTAATGAGTTACATAAAGTTGAAAAAGGTGATTTGGTTTTTGTGGATCATCCTAAATATTATGATACCTGCATTCATAGTGCAGCTACATTTATCATCATCAATAAGCGAGCCGATTGTCCTGATGGAAAAGCGTTATTGCTGGTTGAAAATCCGTTTGAAGCGTATTGTAAAATTGTAAACCACTTCAATCCATTTACGCCATCCTCAAAGCAAATCAGTGAAAGCGCTGTGATTGGGGAAGGCAGTTTTATTTATCCAAATACTTTCATCGGCCATCATGTGCAGATTGGAAAAAACTGCATCATTTATCCCAATGTAACCATCATGGATAATTGTATCATTGGTAACAATGTAATCATACAATCGGGTACCGTAATTGGCAGCGATGCATTTTATTACAACACAAAAAAAGACCGCAAAATCTGGTACAAAAAAATGCCCAGTTGCGGCCGGGTTGTAATTGAAGATTTTGCAGAAATTGGAGCCGGTTGCACCATCGACCGTGGCGTAAGCAGTGATACCATTATTGGCAGCGGAACCAAGTTTGATAATACCATTCATATTGGTCACGATACCGTGATTGGAAAAAATTGTTTGATAGCTGCCCATGTGGTGGTTGCGGGCTGTGTTGATATCAGGGATAACGTAACCATTTGGGGGCAGGTAGTAATCAATAAAACCCTCACCATTGGCGAGAATGCAGTGTTACTGGGTAAGACGGGTGTAGCTGGATCATTGGAAGGCAATAAAATCTATTGGGGCACACCGGCGCAGGAGGCCGGCGTTGTAAAAAGACAATTGATCTGGATTAAAAGGATACCGGAATTATGGGAGAAGGTGATGAAAAGCCCCAATCCCTAAAGGGGGGCTAAGAAGAACTCCCCTTTAGGGGATGGGGGTTGCCTGGTAATCATACGGCACCATATCGCCGATTTTTTCCCATGTCCAGTAGCCTGTGATGACAATGTCATTCTGGTCAAAATAATAGCCGTTCTGTTCTATTGAGATGGACTCGTTGTTTGCAATGGTGATCACGGATAACTGAAACTTTACTGTTGCATCTCCATTCTGTTCTACATACCCCGCAGCAGGTTCTTCTTTACTGTACAGGACCGCTATATCCGGCTGGTTGGGGAGGATGTCTACCAAATGGGTGCTGTCATCTTTTTGGTAGTTTAATGCACCGTAAAAATTGGGCAGTTTTACAGCCGTTTCCAGGTCGTTATTTTTTGCAACAAACTGAATTTCGAAGCCTTCCTCTTTTAAAGTTTTATGGTACACACTCCGCATAAAGTGAAGCATAGAACCCTTGTAAGCTTTTTCCCGGTTTTGATGCCAGGTAGCTTTTTGAATATCATCTGCCGGTTGCAAAGCTTCAAATAAAGGATAGCCGGTGTAGGTGCTGGCCTGTGTGCTATATTCATGCGTGAAGGAATCCAGTGTGTATTTTAATTTATAACCCAATGCCCGGTTTTCCATTTCAATCGGTGCAGATGCCAATACTTTCAGGCGATTCCTTCTTTTATTGTAATAAAATTTCAACACCTCATAATTCGTAATCGAACACTGTTTACTGTTGTTGGTTTTGCCAATAAAGTTTTCAATAAAAAAACCGCCATATTTTTCCCAACCGTCTGGTACTTCATTGCTTGATTTGATCACCACATCTTCCATCACACTTTCTTTTTTCCGGATGGTAAACACAATATTTTTATCTTCTTCACTGGCGGTAGAAATACGCCTGCTTACCGTTTCGTATCCGGAAAAGGTAACCACCAGGTCGTAGCCGCCACCACTGGTTAAATAGAGTTTAAAATTCCCCTCCGCATCGGTAGCCGTACCCATCGTAGTATTTTGCGCAAATACAGATGCAGCCTGCATGGGGCTTTGTGTTGCAGCATCTATTACTTTACCCGTAATGGTATAGTAAGTTGATTGTGCAAAAGAAGCAGCAGAAAAAAAAAGGATGGTAAAAAAGGAAAGAATGGTTTTCATACTTAAAAACTTTTTTGATCAATGGATTTACAAAACGATTGGCTGTTTTAGCTTCACCCACCGGATAATGTTGTTAAAACGGCAGGATGGCTTTATTAATTGTATTACTCACGAAACTAAGCCATCAATTGTTAAGCTTATGTTGCATTCCTGCGCAGGTATCTTTGATGGTTTCTTCCATCGGCCTGTATTTAAAATCCGGTAAAAATTTAAGCAGCTTGCTGTTATCAAACTGCACATTTGCCATGGCCGTAGTTGCTGTTTCTTTTGTAAGCAAAGGCTTCTTTCCGGTGAACAAGCTTTTAATGGCTTCCATACGCCACACTACCTGCGCCATAAAAGGACTTACTTTTTTATGCGGTTGTTTTTTACCAAAGGCATCGGCAATTAAATTAAAAATTTCACGATAGGTTTTATTTGCTCCGCTGATAATAAACCGTTCGCTGCTGATGTTGCTTTCCATTAAAGCGATCATAGCGGCCGCCACATCTCTTACATCTACAAAGCCGGAAGCGCCTTCTGTGTACCAGGGGAATTCGTTGTAAACGCTTTTAAAAATTTGCGAACTGCCGGCATTCCAATCGCCTTTACCTAAAATAATTACCGGGTTTACAATTACGGCATCCAGTCCTTCGCCTACGCCACGCCACACTTCAAGCTCGCCTAAATATTTACTCCGTCCATAGATGCTGTTACTGGTTTCTTCTGTCCAGTTCATGGTTTCATTCACTGTTTCGTTTTCTCTGATTCGTCCCAATGCTGCAACAGAACTTACATGCAACAATTTTTTGATACCGGTATTTAAAGCGGCATTTACAATATTGGTGGTGCCTTCAATATTTATATTAAACATCTCCTGTTTACGGGATGGCTCAAACGCTACGATGGCCGCACAGTGGTACACTTGTTCAATATCCTGCATGGCTTCCTCTAAACCAATGATGTCTAAAATATCGCATTGAAATTGATCCAGCAGATTGGAATTAAAATCGGGCAGCGGCGTTTTATGATAGATTGCCTTTACCCTGCTGCCTGTTGAAAGCAGTTGCCGGATCAATTCGCTACCCAATAAACCTGCACCGCCTGTAACTAAAATCATATCAAAAATTTATATGCAACCGCAAATGTAACGGATGCGTTTGTATCTGGTTTATCAAAATAAATTTATTATTCCTTTCATTCCTAAATAAGACATGGCAACTACTACTATCCATCCTGCCATTTGCATCCAGATCGGATGCTTGTATTCCTCCACGATTTCCTGCTTTCGGGCTGCCAATAAGATAAGCGATAGGGCAACGGGAAGAATCAGTCCATTCAATCCACCGGCAAATATCAATACCTGCACCGGCTGGCCAACCCATAAAAAAATGAGGGTTGAAAAACAGATGAATCCGATTATTACATACCGGAAATTTTTAAGCATAAAAGGGTGAAACGTTTTCATAAAAGATACCGAAGTAAATGCAGAACCAATTACGGAAGTAATGGCCGCACTCCACAATACAAGTCCAAATAATTTATAGCCTACCATGCCGGCTGCTGATTGAAATACAGTTGCAGCAGGGTTTTTAGGATCCAGCAGGATGCCCTGGCTTACAATACCCAACGCTGCCAGAAACAATACAATGCGCATAATTGCAGCAATTAAAATAGCGGTAACAGAACTGCTAGAAACTTTACCCAGGTTTTCCTGGCCAGAAATACCTGCATCGAGTAGGCGATGTGCACCTGCAAAACTTATATAGCCACCCACTGTTCCACCCACAATTGTAAGTATGATGGTTTCATTGATATGATCCGGTACAAACGTTTTTTGGATGGCTTCGCCTACCGGCGGATGAGATTGAAACGCAACATAAACGGTTAACCCGATCATGATAAAACCCAGCATTTTTGCAAACTGGTCCATAGCAACACCAGCTTCTTTGATCATAAAAATCATCAGGGCAATGATGCAACTGATCAACGCCCCGGTTTTTACATCTACCCCAAACAACACCTGCAAACCAAGGCCACAACCGGCAATATTGCCAATATTAAAAGCAATGCCGCCCATTACAATGAGTGCAGTCAGCAATAAACCTGCGCCCGGAAAAATAGTATTCGCCAAATCCTGCGCATACAATTTGCTCACGCTGATGATGCGCCAGATATTCAATTGTGCACCAATATCCAGCAGCACCGAAATCAATATTACAAAACCAAAACT
>JBBQKO010000017.1:0-30534 GCA_038327005.1 Chitinophagales bacterium
GAAAAAGAACCGGTAGCTGGCAATGATACCGAAGAAGGAAAAGCGGCCAACAGAAGGGTACAATTTATAAAGTTGTAACAGCTTACCATCATTCATCTTTTCAGGCATTTAATAAATTTTGGCCATTAAAAATAAAATAACTCCAAATGAAAAAAGCATTTTTTATTGCGGTCGTATCAACTTGTTTGATAATGTTAAACGCCAATGCACAAAACGTTGGCATAAATACCCCAAACCCTACATCGTCATTAGATATAAATGGGGGCTTACGTTTACAAACAGAAACTACGGGGGTAGTGGGCACAAGTGTGGTGCTGCCTGGCAATCGGTCTAATCATATACTTACCGGGGCACCTTCGGGCAATTTTACTATTACCCTTACTGGCACCGTACAGGAAGGGCAGCATATAATTATTACCAACACCAATATTGTAAACGGTACACTTGGCGGGCAAGTAATACCGGCTGGTACTACCACTGAATTAATTTATGCGGACGGTGGCTGGAAAAAAATTGGTAGTAGCGAAATAGCTACCAATAGCGCATGGGGTTTAAACGGAAACAATGCAACCTTTAATAATTTTTTAGGGACATTAAATGATGTACCATTACAGTTTAAGGTATTTAATTCCGAAGCGGGTGGATTAGGTCGTTGGGGCAATGTAACATTGGGAGGGGCACGCAGCAATAACTTTTTTACGCAGGCAGGTACAGGCTCCATTCAAAATACAGCCATAGGCAATGCAGCCTTACAAAACGGTTCAGTAATGTACGCCAATACAGCGGTTGGTTTTGGTGCATCGCAAAACAATATAAATGGCCATTCCAATACAGCTATTGGCCACAATGCGTTAAATAGTAATAAGAACGGCTCCTACACCGTAGCTATTGGTAAAGATGCCCTGCTAAACGATACTGCCGCTGACCAAACGGTAGCTGTGGGTGGCAATGCACTTTATTGGAACAATAACCGGTTTGGCAATACGGCTGTGGGCACCAACTCGTTATTTAATAATAGCAATCCCGATTTGGGCGTACTTTCTTTTGCTACGCAAGCCAGGCACAATACAGCTTTAGGACATAGTGCTTTATTCAATAACCGCACAGGAAGTGGTGGGGTGGCCATAGGATATGGAGCCGGCTTCACCGATACGCATGCAGATGGAATGGTAGCTATTGGACGAGCAGCGCTGTATTACAATAACTTCAACCGTGGAAATGTTGCCATTGGAGACAGCGCTTTGGCATATAACAGTTTTGGTATTGGCCCTAGTTCCAGCCTAGCGCTTGGTAATACTGCAATAGGTTATCAAGTATTAAAAGAAAACAGATCAGGTTCGTACAATACTTCCGTAGGTGACTTGTCTATGTACAGCAACACTACTGGAAAATTGAACTCCGCTTTTGGCGCTAGTAGTTTGAGCAACAACATAAGCGGCAGCGGAAACACAGCCAATGGTTTGCGTACGCTTTTTGCCAACACAACCGGCAACAACAATACAGCCGTTGGAGATTCTGCCATGCGCAACAATACAACTGGCTATTCTAATGTGGCTATCGGTACTAAAGCTTTATACTCCAATACCACACAAAGCAATTTAGTGGCTATAGGCGATAGTGCTTTGTATAATAACGGTACTGGTGCAAATAGTACCCAAGCCACTAAAAATGTTGCAGTAGGAAGCAAATCATTATTTAATAATACAACTGGTGAACAAAATACGGCTATTGGATTCGAAGCGCTTAAAAATACAATGGCAGGAGGTGGTAATACAGCTGTAGGATCTTTTGCTTTAACCAGCAGCAATGGCACGTTAAGTATTGGAAATGTGGCTCTTGGGCAAGCAGCATTAGCCAATTCAACAAGTGGACAAACAAATACTGCAGTAGGTACAGGGGCATTACAATTCAACGCAACTGGGATTGGAAATGTAGCCATAGGTTATTCGGCAGGATCTAATGAACTCACCTCGAACAAATTATACATAGAGAATACCGGTGCCAATAAAGACGCCGCCCTCATCTACGGCGATTTTGCAGCCGATAGCCTTTTACTCAACGCCAAAACCATCAACAAATTCAGCCTGAATGTAAGGGGCAGTAATGCCCTTGAACTAGGCTACGGTGCCGCCGGCAAACAAACCGATGCCGGTAAAATTTGCTATGGATGTTTTGGCGATCCTGCTAACTGGTTGGGTATTGTGGGCGGCGGCACGGCACCTTTAGGCACCGACCGGGTAATAAAACTTTGGAGCGAAGGCGGCTTAAGAATCAGGGGCAATGCATTACCCGACTTCAATAACACCTACAGTTTAGGTACTAGTGGCCAACGCTGGAGTGAAGTGTGGACCAATGCCGGCGCTATTAATACCAGCGATGCAAGGCTAAAAACAAATATAGTTGTTTCGCCTTATGGTTTAAATGAAGTGATGCAAATGCAACCTGTGCAATACAACTGGAAAACAAACCCAGGCAATGATTTACAGATTGGATTTTTAGCACAGGATATTCAAAAACTTATTCCCGAGGCGGTAGTGGAGCCAGCTAATGGAGATCCATTAGGAATGAAATACAATGAGCTGATACCGGTGTTGGTGAAAGCCATTCAAGAGCAACAAAAGAAAATTGATGAGTTGGAAAAAATGGTAAAGGCGTTGCAGAAATAAGCTGTATAAATAGTGGCGCTTCTTAAATGTAGCGAAGGGCTATCGTTTTTAAAGATGCAAAAAAAGCGAACTATAAATTTATATGGGCTGGATTTATGAAACATGTTTGGAACCTTTTTCTGCAATTTAATACTCGCCGACTCAATTCGTTTTAATGAATTTTCCAAGCCCTAATTTCTCTAATTTATTGTTTAATAGTTCAATTACATAAAAACCTGCGGGCAATGTAGATACTTCTATCGTTTGCAGGTAAACAGCATTGGGTACATGCAGCTCTCTTGCTAAGATTATTTTACCCGAGATGTCTTTTATTAAAAGGTTGCCCTTACCGGCAAAGCCAGCATTGTTAATCTGCAGTTGCAAATATTTACCAGTAACAGGATTTGGGTAAATGCTTATGTTATATTGTTGGTATTGAATGTGTACAGTATTGCTGAAAACTTTTTGAGCTGTCGTAGTAATTTCCATGCGATAAAAATTCTGCGAAGTCGGCGTATTATCTATAAAATTAAAAACACTTTCACTACCAGGGATGAAGCTTGTAAGGTTAGAATAATCTCGCCCGTTGGTAGATTTTTGCAGGATCAATTTTTTCACCAGCCCACTATTTTCTAAAATGTCCATACGCACTTTTATACGGCTGCCCGAAAGGTTTGCCCGCAAAGTACTGCGCAGCGGAACCACGCTCAGGCAATTGTGCGGCGCTGCCAACACCTGGGCAAAAAACTTTGCCATACTGTCTGCTACAGTAACTGGGGAGGGTAAAATTGCATGAGAATTTAACGCCAAAGGATCTGCAGCAGAATTATCAAACCAATATGTTGCCACTTGGCCGGGGTAATTTATTTGGGCTAATTTATTTTTTATAAATAAGGAACCATTTAAAATCGGCCACTCATTGTTAGGGCCCGGACTTAACAAATCATTGTAAAAACTAAAAGGTCTGTTTCGAAAAAAATCTACTACTCTGTCTGCCGGCTGGTGGTATAAAAAAACTGCAGGAAAGTTAACGGCATTTACTAAGAGGTTGGTGTCAGTAATAGCACCCGCCATGGCGCCAACACCTAAAATTTCACCTATTGCCCCAAAATTTACATCGCCGCCGATGGACCCAAGATCAGGCCTTAGGTAAGCAGACACATTTTCATAATTATCTCCCGTGCTGTTCAATGCAATGTAGGCAGCATCGTCTCTGCCCTGCGGACCGTTGGGCTGATAAAAGATGCACTCAGCAGGATTGAAAGGATTTGATAATTCACACCTATTCTTCCAGTTAGGATTTGGGAGGGTATTTTGAGCGGCAGTCAAAACTGGCTTCTCTATTAACTGGTCAGTAAAAGCAGCTTGCAAAACCGCTATACCACCTGCACTATGCCCGGCCAAAAACACGGCACATAGATCCACCGAATCTACATCGGATCGTAATTTAAAATATCGAATAGCAGCCTTCACATCCTGCTGTGCTCTATAAATGGCACGGATGGTTTCGGCAGAATCTGCTGCAAATAAGCGTGCTTCCGCATTCCAGTTTACCGTGGCGCCAGGAATGTTCCAAAGGTTAATCGTTCCGGGGAAGCCGGTTCCATAAGCTTTTAAATGGAAGCCCTCCCGGTAATCGATGCTGGCAGATACATAACCTCTTTTGGCAAACGCTATCGCCATGCTATTCATTTCAGGATCATTAAAATCTGCATCCGATACAAAAGCACCACCATGTACAAAAATAACCAACGGCCTTTTTGTAGCCTGGTTGGCACCCGTAGGTTTGTACACATTCATTTTTAAGGGAAATGGAAAACCACAATAATTTGTGGCACTGCCAAAACTTACAGCAGAGTCTTTTATATAATTATAAATGAGTTGGGTATAGGGCAATTGGGCATCACAATGGCCAGTGAACCTCCCGAGGATAACAAATAGTAAGCTGAGTGTTTTCAATGCTTTCAATCGTCTGCGTTTACTTACTAAATGTACTCTTTTTTAAATGGAGTAGGTAAGTTATATAAATCGATCGCTGATAACACTAACTGCTGTTTGCTTGCTTAGATGATGCTAAATAATACAATGTCAAATAAAAAAGAGAAGAATTTTGCGGGCTTTCTTGATTACAATAACTGGTTGTTTGGATAACAATGTACAGTAGCGATTTAAAAAACAGATCTGAAAAAATCAGTCTGTTATGAAAAAATTCTCACTGGCATTGGCTTGTAGGAAATAATGGGATGGAACCATTTTTTGAAAAAGCTATTTTGATTTCAGCAAAACAAAAGAGGCTGCTCAGATTTTGAGACAGCCTCTTTATAGGAAAGATCAATATTTTTAAACCAATGCGGAATCAATCTCTTTGCATAAACCAACGAATATTTCATCCACATTTCCTTCACCTTTAATAGTAACTACTTTATCAAACTTTTTGTAGTAATCAGCTACTGCAGCGGTTTTATTATGGTACTCCGCAATTCTTGCCCTGATAACACCTTCATTGTTGTCATCACTTCGCCCACTTGTTTCGCCACGCTTTAGTAACCTGCTTACCAGTTCTTCCTCAGTTACCTCCATTGCCAACATCATTTTAATGGAAGTTTTTTTCAACTCAAGCAATTTGTCCAATGCTTCTGCTTGTGCGGCAGTTCTTGGGAAACCATCAAACAAAAAGCCTTTTGCATCCGGGTTTGATTCCAACGCAGAACTGATCATACCAATCACTACTGCATCCGGTACCAACTGGCCTTTATCCATTAAACTTTTTGCTTCAAGACCAAGGGGAGTTTTCTGAGCAATTTCTGATCTTAATAAATCGCCTGTACTTAAGTGCTTTAAACCATATTTTGCTATCAGTTTTTCACTTTGTGTTCCTTTACCGCTGCCCGGAGGGCCGAAGAGTATTAAATTCAACATATGTAGTGGCTTCCTTTGTAAAAAACAAATATAAACCACCAACGTTAAAATTCCTTTAACAATTTTAATAAATTATTGAAAAACCATGATTTCTTTTTAAACGTAACTTTAAAAAACCATTTTTAGTTTTAAATTGTTAAGTAAGTATGAAAAAGACCATAGGCATATTCGCAGCAATGCTATTCCTGTTGATAGGATGCAATACCGCACAAAACAAAAAGCCTGTAAACAATACCGATTCTGTAAACAATGCCAATCCGTATTATTCAAAATCGGATACCGCCAAAGTCAATCTAAGTAATGAACAGTGGAATAAGATATTACCCAGGGAGGTATATGAAATTGCCCGGCAAAGAGGCACTGAGCGGGCTTTTACAGGTAAATACAATACCTATAGTGAAGTAGGAACCTATTACTGTGCGGTTTGTGGCAACCCACTGTTTAACAGCAATGGAAAATTTGAAAGCAGTTGCGGCTGGCCAAGCTTTTTTGAGCCCATCACCAAGGGAAGTATCATCTACGCACCCGATAATGCATATGCTATGCAGCGCACAGAGGTAATGTGTGGCAGATGTAAATCTCACCTTGGGCATGTATTTGAAGATGGTCCTCCGCCCACGGGTTTAAGGTATTGTATAAACTCAGTGATACTTGATTTCGACAAAGCGAAAAAAGCTGCCGATAGCTTTAAACAATAAGATTCCTAAATGTAGCAGGCACATTTTTTAAAAGAATTATTTTTTTAATGTTAAAGGCACCTGCTGGTTAAATGCCGGATGCTCATCAACATAAAGAAGAGTCTCCGGCATTTTTTTAATCTACAAGTTGCAATTCAGATTATAATCTTTCATCCTTTGCAATGACGAAGCCTTTAACAACCCTGCTTATAAAATTTGAAACTAAACGCATCCACAACAAAATCGTCATCCTATTAGCTTCATATAATCTCTATTTTTAATCTCCTGCGATTTAACCCGCCTTGGGCATTGAACAAAACAAGCCCTCAAAAATTCAGGTATCACACATAATTTCCGTCCATAATTTTTCTTTGGTAGCGTCCCTGTTTTTTAGCAACTTCATTTTCTAAACCAAGTTGAATGAGAAAATTGAATATCCTTCTGGTGCTATTGGTGTGTACCCATCTTTTAAATGCCCAAAAAATTTCTACTAACCAGTTTAAAAATCTAAAACCACGCAGCATAGGGCCGGCAGGCATGAGTGGCCGGGTTACGTCGATTGATGCATTACACAGCAATCCGGATGTGATTTATTTGGGTACAGCATCAGGCGGAGTTTGGAAAACTGAAAATGCCGGTAGCAACTGGACGCCGGTTTTTGACGAACAACCTATTTTAAATATAGGTGCCGTGGCCATTCAGCAATCCAATCCATCCGTAGTTTGGGTAGGCACTGGTGAAGGCAACCCAAGAAATTCAATTAACCTGGGTGGAGGAATTTACAAAAGTATGGATGCCGGCAAAACCTGGAAAATGATGGGACTTGAAAAAACCATCAATATACACCGCGTAATTATTGATCCCAACGATGCCCAAACGTTATATGTGGCTGCCATTGGCAATCCGTATGCAGAACATCCGGAGCGTGGCGTTTATAAAACCACCGATGGAGGCGATAGCTGGAAGCTCATTTTGCATACCAACGACACCAGCGGGTGTGCGGAACTGGTGATGGACCCAACCAATCCCAATAAGCTCATTGCCAATATGTGGCAACACAGGCGTACCCCCTTTAGTTTTAACAGCGGTGGCCCCGGCAGTGGCTTATACATGACTTATGATGGCGGTAAAAATTGGGAGAAATTAGGAAAGAAACAAGGTTTGCCAGATGGGGATTATGGCAGAATCGGCATCACCATTTCTACCAACGAACCTAAGCGTATTTATGCATTGGTAGAAGCAACTAAAAACGGCCTTTACAAATCGGACGATGGCGGTTTTAAGTGGGAACTGGTGAATAGCAACAAGACAGATGTAACAAACAGGGCTTTTTATTTTCAGGATATACGGGTAGACCCGATGAATGAAAACAGGCTGTACAATATTAATCAGGTAATTACCATGAGCGAAGATGGTGGTAAAACTTTTCAGGGTGTAATTCCCTATTCTGGTATCCATCCCGATCACCACGCTTTTTGGATTCATCCTACCAATCCAAATTTTATCATCGATGGCAATGATGGTGGAATCGGCATTAGTCGTGACCGTGGCCGCACCTGGAAATTTGATGAGCAATTGCCGGTAGGTCAGTTTTATCATATCAGCGTAGACAACGAAATTCCTTATCATATTATGGGGGGAATGCAGGATAACGGAAGCTGGAGAGGACCTGCATATACGTGGATGGAAGGGGGTATTAAAAATTATTTCTGGGATAATCTTTGGGGCGGAGATGGGTTTGATGTAGCAGCCGATCCGCAAGATGCCAATTGGATTTATGCCATGTCGCAAAAGGGGAGCCTTGGCAGGTACAATGTAGCTACCGGTGAACAAAACCGCCTAAAGCCACCCAGTCCGGATTTGACCACAAGACTGCGTTTTAACTGGAATGCAGCATTTGCGCTGGCTCCCGATGAGCCAACTACTATTTATTATGGAAGTCAGTTTGTACACAAAAGCACTAATAAAGGATTTACCTGGAAAATCATTTCACCGGATTTAACTACCAATAATGCTGCCCAGCAAAAGCAGGATGAAAACGGAGGATTGTCGGTTGATATTACAGGTGCAGAAAATTTCAATACCATTTTATGTATTGAACCATCTGCCAAAGATAAAAATGTGATTTGGGCAGGTACTGATGATGGCAATGTGCAGTTGTCGAAAGATGGCGGAAAAACCTGGACAAATTTTCGGGGAAAAATTCCGGGGATGCCGCTGGGTGCGTGGATTCCGCAAATAAGGGCTAGCCGGTACAATGCCGCAGAGGCATTTGTGGTTTGCAACGATTATCGCAGGGGCGATTTTAAACCAACCATTTTTCGCACTAAAAATTTCGGCCAGTCCTGGGAAATGGTGGTGAATGAAAAAAAAGTAAAGGGTTATGCATTGTGTATTATTCAGGATCCCGTAGAACCGAACTTAATTTTTGCAGGAACAGAACAGGGGCTTTGGGTAAGTTTTGACAATGGAACCAGTTTTGAACAATGGAAAAACGGGTATCCGTCTGTATCTACCTACGACTTTGCAATACAGGAAAGAGAAGCAGATTTATGTATAGCAACTTTTGGCAGGGCATTGTATGTAATGGATGATATCCGCCCATTGAGAAAATTTGCTGCAAATGGCGGCAACGTAGCAACAAAAAAAATCACCATGTTTGAATCTCCGATAGCTTACAAGGCAGAAACTAAAAATAAATCAGGATATGATTACAGTACCTGGGGTTTGTATGATGGAGAGAACAGGACTACTGGTGCTGCTTATTCCTATTATCTAAAACCTGGCGAAAAGTTGGATACAGCTAAAAAAATGAAATCAGACTCAGTAACGGTAAAAATAATAGATGAAAAAAATGAAGTGATCAGAACATTTAAACAAAAAGCGGATACTGGTTTTAACAGAAATTACTGGAGTTTTGATACGAAAGGAATTCGCCAGCCCGGAAGCGCCAAACCAAAAACAGATTCACCGGAACCAAGGGGAGGAATGTCTGTTTTTCCAGGAACCTATAAAATAGTGATTTCGATGGGGAAGGATGCAGATTCTACCATGCTGGTTGTAAAGCCTGATCCTGCCGTGCAAATATCCAGGCAAGTATATGATGCACAAGTGGCAGCATTAAAGAAAATAGATAAAAATACCTTGAAAGTAGTGGAGATTACCGACCGGTTAACTGAAGCCGAAGAAACGATCGCTAAAGTAGAGGCACAGTTGAAAAACATAGAAGGGGCCGAGGCAGATAGTTTACGTAAATCGGGAAAGGCAATGACGGATTCTATTAAAAAGATCCGCAATTTTATAATGGGCACACCGCAGGAAAAGCAGGGATATGGATCGCCTTATGAAGCAACTGTAAATGGTTGGTTAAGGGAAGCAAGAGGCGAAGTGCTTGGTAAAAATAAAATACCCGATGCACAGGAATTTGGATTAATTGAAATCGCAGAAGGGTCTGTAAATGAAGCCATACAAAAGACCAATTTATTTTTTAACGGTAAATGGAAAGCCTATCAACAACAGGCAGATAGTACACCCATGAAAACGTTTAAAGAATTCAAGACCATCGAGTAAAGTCTTCTATTGATTAAGTTATAAAAAATCACATCCATTAATAAAGCAAGAAACCTGTTGAATTCTCAGCAGGTTTCTTGTTTTACCCCTATTAAAAATTACTTTTGCATCTCATTCTTTTCTACAGCTTATTAAAATTTTTTTATGCCCTCCACAAAACTGAGTCATCTAGCTGAAACCCTGATTGGATCTGAAATCGTGAAATTAGGAGCAGAGATAAAGGAAAAAATTAAACAGGGAAATAAAATTTACAATTATACCATTGGCGATTTTGACAGTTCCATTTTTCCAATTCCCGTTGAATTGGAAAATGAAATTATTACGGCCTTTAAAAATCATCAGACAACCTATCCGCCAGCCGAAGGGATTACAGAATTAAGAGCTGCAGTTTCCAGTTTTATTCAAACAAGAGAAGGACTTGCTTTTGATGCGAACGAAATTTTAATTGCAGCAGGTGGCAGGCCATTGATTTATACCGCATACCGGGCAATTGTAGATAAAGGCGATCAGGTAATTTATGCAGTACCCAGTTGGAATAATAATCACTATGTTCATTTTACGGAAGGCGAACATGTGGTGATTGAAACAAAGCTGGAAAACAACTTTATGCCAACCGCTGATGAAATTAAGCCACACTTAAAGGGAACCGCTCTACTGGCATTGTGTTCTCCATTAAATCCTACAGGCACCACTTTCACCAAAGAAGCACTGGAAGCCATTTGCGACCTGGTGATTGCAGAAAATGCACAGCGGGGTGCAGACGATAAAAAATTATATTTGCTGTACGACCAAATTTACTGGACCTTAACTTTTGGCAAGGTGCAACATTATAATCCTGTTTCTTTACGACCAGCAATGAAAGAGTTTACCATCTTCATTGATGGCATCAGCAAATCGTTTGCCTCCACTGGCGTAAGGGTAGGCTGGGCATTGGGACCAGCGGGGCTAATCAATAAAATGAAAGCCATCAATAGTCATGTTGGTGCATGGGCGCCAATGGCAGAACAAAATGCCGTTGCAAATTATCTGGTACAAACATCCGCAGTGGATAAGTATTTCACTCATTTTAAAGCAGAGCTGGAAGAAAGGCTGGTGAATATTTATGAAGGATTTCAACAATTGAAAAGCGAGGGATTTTCAGTAGATGCCATTGCACCACAGGCTGCTATTTATTTAACCATCAAAATAGATTTGGTTGGAAAAACTACCCGGCAAGGAAATAAATTAGAGAGCCAGGCTGACGTAACTGCTTACCTCCTCAATGAAGCAGCACTGGCGATTGTGCCATTTTCTGCATTTGGTGCATCCGCAAGCAGCAGTTGGTACCGGTTGAGTGTGGGAACCTGTAAAAAAGAAGAAATCAATGAAATGTTGGAGAAATTAAAAAAGGCATTGGAGCAATTGAATGCCTGATTGCAGCAATCGTAAAAGTTTTTTATCAGCAAGAATCTAAAAAAGTTTCATCAGTTTTTGCAATTCAAAAACACAAAAGGTTTTAATTCCTGTTTGCGGATTGTATCCCGAATTACAATTGTTTTGCTGATGACCTTATATTTATTAAGATCAAGTATTTCATGTGCTGTTACTATATTATCCAAACGTTCGACAACATGTAATAACTCATGTAACAATTCTACCTCATGCTCAATTGCCTGAGGGCTTAAAAGTTCCTGATTGAACAACACCAGCAAATCCCGGTTCATCCTATTCATTTAAGTTTGGTTTTTTATTACCTGTCATTTTAATTAGTATCCTACTAACCCTTTTTTACTTGGGCAACCACATTGGTTCTTTTTTGAAGAGGTACAACTGGTTAAAATAATGGAAACAATTAACATGAACGATAAAGCGATTTTAGAATAACGTTTCATAATATTAGTAAAGCAAATTAAACTATTTTCACAAACAATTATTGTTTTCTTAATATCCATTCGTAAATTTCTTAAAAATATTAGTAAAAATAACAAGATATTGGTTATTCCCCTCGATTGGGGACTTGGGCATGCAACCCGGTGTGTGCCTGTTATTAGGGCGTTGCTGGCAAATGGTTGCGAAGTGTTAATTGCTGCGGAAGGCGCTACAGAATCATTGTTGAAACATGAATTTCAACAACTTAGATTCATTCCGCTAAAGGGTTACCGGATCAGCTACAGCAAGAAAAAGTACTGGTTGCCATTCAAGATAATAGCCCAGGTACCCCGGATATTGATGCGGATTTACCAGGAACACCAATGGGTAAAAAAAAATGTAAAAATTCATTCAATAACAGCAATTATTGCTGATAATCGTTTCGGACTATACCATTCCACCCTTCCATCGGTATATATCACCCACCAGTTATTGATAAAAACAGGCAATCCATTTACGGAAAAAGTTGCCCAAAAAATACATTACTGGTTCATTAAAAAATACAGTGTTTGCTGGGTGCCTGATTTTGTAGGCCCCAACAATATAGCCGGCGAATTATCTCATCCAGTCAACCGCCCAAAGAACATTACCTACATAGGTGGGCTTTCCAGATTTGAAAACAGAGGCGCTTTTGAAAAAAAATTTGATCTTTTAATGCTTGTGTCAGGGCCTGAACCTCAACGAACTATTTTTGAATCGCTGTTATTGATACAGCTTGAAAATTTTAAAGGAAAGTCTTTATTGGTAAGAGGGTTGCCTGGCATTGCGGCAGTGGATGAAAATGATTTTGAAACAAGGAACAATCAGCCCAACCTTACCATAAAAAACCATCTGGCTGCTGAAGAATTGAATGAGGTTATTCAGCAATCTGATTTGGTAGTATGCAGGAGTGGCTACACCACCATCATGGATTTAATCAAGCTCAATAAAAAGGCGATATTGGTTTCAACTCCCGGACAAACAGAACAGGAATATCTTGCAGCGCATTTAATGCAACAGCAAATTTTTTATGCGGTCAGCCAGGAACATTTTAATTTAGGAGAAAGTTTGGCAGCAGCATCCAGATTCACTTTTGTAATTCCTTCTTTTGACATGGATCAGTATCAAAAAAATATACAACAATTTGTTCAATCGCTTTAAAGCATTGAGCCTTAAAATTAATAACTTTTGTGAATATAAAAACCAAGGCTCACCTCGGATTGCTCTGCACTAATATTTTTTTCGCCATCAACCTGAGTACCGTAAAATACCTTACCGGCAATCACTTTATGCAGCCATTTGGAATGAATGTCATCAGGGTGGGCGTGTCGGCTATTTTGTTCTGGTTGCTGTTTTTAGTAAAGCCTGTTACAAAACGGATTGACAGGGCCGATGTTCCTAGATTTATTTTGTGCGCTTTAACAGGTATTGCTATTAACCAAATGCTTTTTTTAAAAGGGCTATCGCTTACCTATTCCATTCATGCAGTTTTACTCATGTTGACTACCCCAATTTTAATCACCATTATTGCGGCATGGTTATTAAAAGAACGGATTGGTTTTTATAAGGTAATAGGCTTAGGTCTTGGTATAAGTGGGGCTGTTTTACTAATTACATCCGGCAAAAACTCCGGGGATGGCGATAATATTCTGCTGGGTGATTTGCTGATATTGATCAATGCCATCGCCTATACCTTCTATTTCATTTTAGTGAAGCCGCTAATGTTGAAATATAATCCGGTGCAGGTAATCCGAATCGTTTTTTCAATCGGGTTTTTAATGGTGCTTCCTTTTGGGTGGAATGAATTCAGCGCCATCGACTGGCAAAGCTTTGGAAGGCTTGAATTTACCTGTCTTGGACTGATTGTGATTGGAGGAACTTTTTTAGCCTATCTGTTCAATGTATATGGCATTAAAATTTTGGGCGCTTCTATGGCTGGCACTTATATTTATTCGCAGCCGGTATTTGCTGCTATCATTGCCATGATTTTTCTAAAAGAACCACTTGAGCTGTATAAGGTTATAGCGGCGTGTTTTATATTTACAGGCGTTTACCTGTGTAACAAAAAAATAAGCAATGATTCAATTTTATTTGGCAAAAACGGATGATGATTATACCGAAGCAAGGGCACTATTCAAAGAATACGCAGACGCCATCAATATCAACCTCGATTTTCAGCATTTTGATGAGGAATTGAATGGGTTGAAAAAAATGTATGCGTTACCAGATGGGGGAATCATTCTTGCAAAAGAAGCGTCGGAAATCATTGCCTGTGTAGCGATCAGAAAAATAAGCGAATCGGTGGGCGAACTAAAACGAATGTACACCAAACCCGGTCATCAAAAGAACGGCATTGGTAAAATTTTATTGGAAAAAGCTTTGCAACTTGCAGAGGATTGTAATTATGCGGTGGTTAAGCTAGATACTTTAAATTACATGCTGCCAGCCATTCATTTATATCAACAAGCCGGCTTTTATGAGATAGCTGCATATTATCACAATCCAATACCCACGGCGGTTTATTTCGAGAAAGTATTGTAGGGTATCAACCTGGTTTAACCAGTTGTTAAGAGGCATTTTTAGGATAATCAAAAAACAGGAATTGCTTTTTAGCTTTTTTAAAATCAGCCCACTTGTCAGATTGGATATGTATAACAAATACACCACAGGTAGGCATATTGTCGATCCGGACTGCATCCGTTAAAGTGTTTACAAATTCTGTAATACCGGGGTTGTGAGAAAAAATTGCAACCGTGTTCGGTGAGCTGTCCAATTGTTCAATGGCTTCATAAAAATTGTTAACCTCCGGATGGTATAACATGGACACCAATAAAATATCACCTTCTTTTTTACCATAGGCTTCGCAAAATAGTTCAGCCGTTTTCTTAGCTCTTTTAGCAGGGCTTGATACTAAAGTATCAATCAAAATATTCCGGTGAATGAGTCTTTTTGCCATTTCGGGTGCATCCTTTTTTCCCCGGTCATTCAGCGGCCGCTCAAAATCAGTAAGGGTACCAATGTCCCAACTGCTTTTTGCATGGCGCACTATAAGAAGTGTTTTACCCCCACCCACGGAAGGGGTGGTAATGATGGCCTCTTTTGCATCAGTCATTAGAATTTTTTAATTTTTAACTTTCAATTGATCAATAACAAAAATCATTGGGGTGTTTTATTACTTGAATTTGATAGCGTGTTTGATTTAATATCCTCTTACATCTTTACCTTCCATATAGTTCATAAACGCCTTATTACACACCCGGTTTCCGCCTGGCGTTGGATAATTGCCAGTGAAATACCAATCGCCGGTATTTGTTGGACAGGCCAGGTGCAAAGTTTCAATGGTTTGGTAAATTACTTTTACGGGAATCGTGATATCTTTTGGTGTGATGAGCTGAGCAATTTTTCGAGACATTTCACCTAATGAAAATGGTTTGTACAACTGCCTTACCACATTTTCTAAATGCAGTTGGTTGTTGCGTTGCAGCTCTTTACATCTTTCCAGCATTTCCTCCAGCAAAGCATCCTGGTTGCTTTCATGTATCAATTCAATGGCGGCTCTAAATGCGATAAAGTCGCCCAATTTACTCATGTCAATACCATAACAGTCGGGATACCGGATTTGAGGTGCAGAAGAAACAATGATGATTTTTTTAGGTTCCAATCTCGCCAGCATCCGGATGATACTTTCTTTTAAAGTAGTACCCCTCACAATCGAATCATCAATCACAACAAGGGTATCTATATTCTTTCGTACGGTGCCATAGGTGATATCATACACGTGCTGCACCAATTCATTCCTGCTGCTGTCTTCGGTTATAAATGTACGTAGCTTAACATCTTTAATGGCAATCTTTTCAAACCGTATCTTACGGCTAATTATTTCGGTCAATTTCTCCTCGTCAAAATCATTGCCCCAGCTTAAAATGCGTTCTACTTTCCTTTTTTTAAGATAATCATCGGCACCTTTCAACAAACCGTAAAAAGCCGTTTCTGCTGTATTGGGAATGAAAGAAAAAATAGTGTTCCTTAAATCATTGTCAATGGCTTTTAAAACGGGCTCGCTCAAATAACGCCCCAACGCTTTTCTTTCATTGTAAATTTTTTCATCACTGCCACGACTAAAATAAATCCGTTCAAAACTACAGGCCTTCCGTTCTTTCGGCTCCAGCACCTGTTCAATCCGGTAATTGCCATCGGGATCTACCAACAAAGCACAACCGGGCATCAATTCCTGCACTTCGTTTTCGCCTACATTAAAGGCCGTTCTGATAGCGGCCCGTTCGCTGGCGGCTACAATTACATCGTCATTTACATAATAATAAGACGGACGAATGCCATGCGCATCTCTCACTACAAATGCACTGCCATTGCCCACCAATCCACAAAAATTAAATCCTCCATCAAAAAGCGGAACTGCTTTCTTTAAAACTTTGGCAAGGTCCAACTCACCCGGAAAAGACTCATCGGCTTGCACCAGAAAATGATGAATTACTTCCATCATAGCAGCCAAATCACTCTGGCGCTGAAAAACACCGGGATCAATATTGATAAGCCCGAATAATTCTTCCGTATTTACTAAATTGAAATTGCCTGCCAATGCAAGGTTGCGTGCAGGAATAGTATGTCTTTTTATAAAGGGATGGCAAAATTCAACATTGTTTTTGCCCTGGGTGCCATATCGTAAATGACCTAACAAAAGTTCGCCCAGATAATTCATATGCCCTTTCATAAGGCCAGGGTGATTTTTAATATCCGGCTGGTATTTTTCCAACTCCGCTATTTCTTTTCCTATCTGAAAAAAAAGGTCTGCGATTGGTTGATTCGCACTGCTTCGTAATCGGTGCAAAAAAGGATATCCCGGCTCTACATTTAGTTTTACAGTAGCAATACCTGCACCATCCTGGCCACGGTTGTGCTGTTTTTCCATCAACAAGTACAACTTATTAAGGCCATACAATACCGATCCATACTGCTGCTGATAATAACTGAAAGGTTTGCGAAGGCGAATGAAGGCGAGGCCACATTCGTGTTTAATTTCGTCGCTCATGAATTAAAATAAGTTGCAAAGTTACAGGATTGTAAATTAAAAATCCCGGCCAAAGACCGGGATTAACTATTAATGCTAGTAGCCTTTATAAGCCACTCAAACAAAGTCCAATTTGGTAAGGCCTGATAGCCGCACCGGATACATCCTTTACCAGCGCCGTAACAGAATAGGATCCAAATAAAGAAAAATTACCGATTCCTACCCTTGCAGTGGCTGCCAGCCGGGTGCTGTTAAAAAAGGTTCTTTTACTGATCTTTTCTGTATATGCGTTGATGGTAGTGTTGCTTTTATTTTGCAATGTTTTTCCTTTGGTGTGTGCGTTTAGCATGGTTCCTACTTTAACGCCAACAGCTATTTTCCAGCTTTTCTTTTGGTTTACAGGATCAAAAGTGTACCGCAGTTCAATGGGGGCTTCTGCAAAAGTTGTCGCTAATTTATACTTCTTGAAATGATCGGTGGAATCAGTTTTACGAAATGGTAAGAGGGTGGAAGAAGATTTTAAATCTACTGAAGTGTTTTTAAAAAAAATATTGCTGTTACTAATACCCAATCCAAAGGCCACACTCCAACGGGGATCACTTTTAAAAGGTTTATTTATCATAATAGCAACATTTACGCCACGGGAAAAACCACCCATCCTGCTGCTGATACTATCAGGAGCGCCTGCCCAATTATCAAGGCCCAACTGTACCATAAAATGGTCACCTGCACGATCAATTACTTCTTTACTCCAGTCTTTTTTGGTTTGGCCAAATGCAGTACTCACCAATACGACTGCAAATGCAACGGACAATATTTTCTTCATATTTTATGTTGAGGGTGCAAAATAACGGCAAATATTTTAATGAAGCGTTAAATTGATTGTGTTTGATTATATTTGCACCCTCATTCTTCAAATAAGGCGAAGAAAGGGCCTATAGCTCAGTTGGTTAGAGCACCTGACTCATAATCAGGTGGTCCCTGGTTCGAGCCCAGGTGGGCCCACTGAAATTTTGTTGTAGCCTGCAAATCATCTTGGTTTGCAGGCTTTTTTATGATTTTTTTTCCAACAAAAAAAAATTTTTGACGATCATTGTAAGCTTAACATAAATGGCATTTAATTATGTTCACTTTTATCGTTCGGATCTTTTATCGGTACTATTTATTTAAACAGTTTCATTTTAGCTAAACACAAAATTATGAGCGCAATAAAAAATGTAATATTCGATCTGGGTGGAGTACTGTTAAATGTAGACTACCACAAAGCTGCAGATGCCTTTAAAGCCTTGGGAGCAGGGCAATTTGATGATCTTTATTCCCAGGCCAATGCCAATCATTTGTTTGAATCATTGGAAACAGGTTCAATTTCAGAGGCTGCTTTTTACGAAGCCATTTATCAGTATTGTGAACCGGGTACCAGTCGCGATCAAATGCGGTTGGCCTGGAATGCCATTTTGCTGGATTTCAGAAAAGACAGTTTAACTGTTTTAGACAACCTGAAAGACAAATACAATCTCTACTTGTTGAGTAATACCAATAGTATCCATCTCACAGCCTTTAATCATACGTTGCTTAATGAAACGGGCAATGCATCGCTTGACCATTATTTTATAAAAAGCTACTATTCTCACTTGATTCAAATGCGGAAACCTTATGTAGAAACCTACCAATGGGTTTTGGATGATGCAAAAATGATTGCATCGGAAACCCTGTTTATAGATGATTCAATTAATAATATAAAGGGGGCGAAGGAGGCAGGCATTCAAACACATCTCTTATTGCCTACAGAACATATCGGGGATTTAAATTTATAGCATCATCAAGTAATGCGCCTTTAGCGGATATCCCGGAGCGGATACTTTAGATTCCAGATCAATTGGGTGAAACCATGTGCATGAACGAGTGTCTCTTTTAAAAGGAAGTTTTACTTAACCTCCTCAAAGTCAATGTAATCATCGTTCTTGGAGGTAGCAGATGCAGGCTTTTGAGGCGCAGTAAAATTAGTGGGCTGCTGTTGCTGCTGGTTCATTTTTTCCTGCATTTGGGCATTCATATCTCCAAATTGTTTTTTTACTTGTTTAGTAGTTTTCACCACAGGTATAATGAAATCAAATATCAATTTGTATAAAAGGTAGAGCATAAACAGCTCAAACGCAAGTCTTAAAATGTTCATATCGCAAAGGTATAAATCAAATAAAAATAAACCTGTTAAAATTCTTGACGAATTGTAAAATAAATCAACTATTTAATTCTTTTTCTATTTTGGCAGTTTATTATTACTTACCTATATTTGCACACGGAAAATGAAGCTAAAGAAGGGAACGAGGACCGTTCCCTTCTTCTTTTACTATGACTGAAGACATTACATCTATACAAGCAATCGAAACTTTGGTAGGACAATTGTTGTCTGAAACAGAAGACACATTTCTGGTTTCGATACGCATCAAACCTACCAATAACATCAAAGTTTTTTTAGACGCCGATTCTGGTTTAAACATTGATAAGTGTGTTAAAATCAATCGGGCAATGTATCGTACGATTGAAGAAAACGGCTGGTACCCGGATGGTAATTTTTCGCTGGAGGTATCAAGTCCGGGTATAGATGAGCCGTTTAAAATATTCAGGCAGTACACGAAAAATATTGGCAGAAATGTAGAAGTAATCCTCAATGATGGAACGATCGTGGAGGGTAAACTACTGGAAGCAAATGAAAATTTAATTCGGTTGGAATATACAGAAGGGAAGAATAAGAAAGCGGTAACAGTGGTAAAAGAAATTCCTTTTGATCAGATAAAACAAACAACGGTTGTGATTGCATTTTAATTAACTAACAAAACCCCCTGCCGGCGGGGATACAAAAGTGAGGCTGGTTAGGTCTATGGCACGAATTAATTTGATCGATTCCTTTCAGGAATTTAAAGAAGCGGAAAACATTGATCGTCCGACGTTGATGAAAGTTATGGAGGATGTTTTTAAAACATTGATTCGTAAAAAATATGGCAGTGATGATCAGTTTGACGTAATTGTAAATGACCAAAAGGGTGACCTGGAAATTTTCAGGCGCCGTATGATCGTTGATGACGGAGACATTTATAACACTTTAACTGAGATAGAATTTAGCGATGCCATTAAGATAGAGCCTGACTATGCGGTGGGTGAAGAATTGTATGAAGAAGTAGATATTCAAAAAGAGTTTGGTCGCAGGGCGATTTTAGCCGGTAAGCAAACATTGGCAAGCCGTATCAACGATTTAAAGAAGAATTTGTTAATCAAGAAATACGAAGATCGGGTAGGTGATATTGTAAGTGGCGAGGTGTACCAGGTTTGGAAAAAAGAAGTGTTATTATTGGATGAAGAAGGCAATGAAATGATTCTGCCAAAATCTGAACAAATCCCTTCCGACTACTTCAAAAAAGGAGAGAATGTAAGAGGTGTTGTAAAAAAAGTAGAATTAAAAAACAGCCAGGCAGTTATTGTTGTTTCAAGAACAAGTTCCACCTTCCTGGAAAAATTATTAGAAATAGAAGTGCCTGAAATATTTGACGGTTTGATAGTGGTAAAGAAGATTGTAAGAGATCCGGGTGAAAGGGCAAAAATTGCGGTGGAAAGTTTTGATGACAGAATTGATCCGGTAGGAGCCTGTGTTGGTATGAAAGGCAGCCGTATTCATGGTATTGTAAGAGAATTGAAAAATGAAAATATTGATGTAATTAACTGGACCAACAATACCCAGTTATTGATTCAACGTTCACTTACACCGGCTAAAATCACCAGTATTGATTTAGACGAAGAAAAGAAACACGCAACGGTTTACTTAAAGCCCGACCAGGTTTCGCTGGCAATCGGCCGAAGAGGAGTTAATATAAAGCTGGCCTGCGAATTGACAGGATATGAAATCGATGTATTTAGGGACAATGAGGGTGAAGTAGATGAGTTTGATATTGACCTGGAAGAATTCAGCGATGAAATAGAAGCCTGGGTAATTGAAGCACTTAAAAAAGTAGGTTGTGATACTGCCAGGTCAGTACTAAATCTAACTGCTGAGGAACTGGAACGCAGAACTGACCTGGAAAAAGAGACCATTGCAGATGTAATGAGAATATTGAAAGAAGAATTTGAAAAAGAGTAGGTTTTTATGAGTTGATGATCATCGATCAAACTGTTATAACATAGCAGAAATAAAATAAGGAATAAAAAAGAAGAATGTCAGAAAAAGAAATAATATCATTACCAAGGGCAATGAAGGCTGCTATTGAATTCAATGTAAGCAAGGATACGCTTGTTGAATTCCTGGGAAGCAAAGGCTTTAGTCCTGATGAGATGCAACGGGACTTTAAACTAACGGAACAGATGTACCGGGTGTTGCAGACCGAGTTTCAGCAGGATAAGGTAGCAAAGCAAAAGGCCGAGCAAATCGATTTGCCAAAAGGTGCCGGATCTACTGAGCCAAAAAGAAAAAGAGACGAAGAAGATCTTTCCTTTAAGAAAAAGGAAGCCGCAGCAGTAGTTGCAGCTCCACCGCCTCCGGTAGTAATAACAGAGCCCGTGGTTGAAAAGCCAGTTGAAGTAATACCGGTTGTTGAGAAGCCAGTTGAAGTAATTCCGGTTGAAGTAATTCCCCCGGTCATAGAACAAACAGCACCATCGCCTGCAATTTCAGAATTGCCAAAAGCAGAAAAGAAGGTGAAAGAAGAAACTCCAGCCACAATTGTAGTAAATAAAGTTCCTGAACCAACAGTGGTAGAAATTACTAAAATTGAAGCGCCGGAACTGGAAGCACCAAGAGTAGTTACAAAAATTGATTTGGATGCCATTGATTCTTCTACAAGACCCAAAAAAGCAACTAAAAAGGCAGAAGAGAAATTGCCCGAAGCAGTAGTTCCCCAGAAGCAAGTATCAAAGGCAGTAGAAACGCCGGTTGTAAAAGTTGTGGAAGCACCCGTGGTAGAAATTGCACCTGAAATACCAAAAGCAGATCAGGCTCCTCAAATTGAAAATATTAAGGCAGATAGATTAGAAGGACCGAAAATTTTGGGAAAGATTCAGCTACCCGTTGATAACGATACAAGACCAAAAAGAGATACAGAAGATAAGAGAAAGAGAAAGCGCATTCCAATTGAAAGAAAAGCAGGTGCGCCCGGACCATCTGGTCAGGGACAAGGACAACCAGGGCAGCAGGGGCAGCCGAACCGTGGTCCACAAGGACAAGGTGGTGGTTACCAGGGCCAGGGTGGTCAGCAACGACCGCCTATGGGTGGTGGTCAGCAACGACCTCCAATGGGTGGCGGACCAAACCGTCCGAATGTTGGACCAGGCGGTCCGGGTGGTAACAGGCCACCGGCAGGGCAGGGTGGTGGCAGGTTTAACAATAATCGGAATGCAGCACCACCTCCACGCAGGGAAGACAGGGAGATAGATGCAAAAGAAATTCAGGATAAAATAAAGGAAACACAGGCTAAATTATCTGGCGGCGGTGGACGTGGTAAAAGCTTAAAAGCTAAATACAGGAAAGCCAAGCGGGATGAATTGGCAGAACAACGAGGTGCCGATGGCGATGAAGGAAATAAACTACAGGTAACTGAGTATATCTCGGTGAGCGAATTGGCAGGTTTGATGGAAGTAAGTTTTGCAGATGTTATCAGTAAGTGTATGAACCTGGGAATAATGGTTTCTATTAACCAACGTTTGGAGGCCGATGTAATTGAATTGGTAGCAAGCGAGTTTAATTTTGAAGTGGAATTTATTGGGGTAGAAGATGCTGCCGAACTGGAAGAAGATGACAACGAAGATCATATAGACGATCAAAAGCCAAGAGCTCCGATCGTTACTATCATGGGCCACGTAGATCATGGTAAAACATCTTTGTTGGATTACATCCGTAAAACAAATGTAATTGCAGGTGAAGCCGGCGGAATTACCCAGCATATTGGTGCTTATGAAGTGAAGTTGAAGGATGGCAGGGCAATTACATTCCTGGATACACCAGGTCACGAAGCGTTTACAGCGATGAGGGCACGTGGTGCCAAGGTTACAGATATAGCCGTGATTGTGGTAGCCGCAGATGATGCGGTGATGCCACAAACCAAGGAAGCCATTTCGCATGCCCAGGCAGCGAATGTGCCAATGATATTTGCAATTAATAAAATTGATCGGGATGGAGCCAATCCCGAAAAAATTAAGGAACAATTGGCTTCTATGAATATTTTGGTAGAAAGCTGGGGTGGTAAATACCAAAGTCAGGAGATCAGTGCAAAGCAGGGACTGAACATTGATCTGTTGATGGAAAAGATTTTACTGGAAGCGGATATACTGGAATTGAAAGCAAACCCTGATAAGGTAGCAAACGGTACCGTAATTGAAGCTTCGCTGGATAAAGGGCGTGGTTATGTAGCCACCATCCTGGTGCAGAACGGAACGTTGAAATTGGGAGATATGATTGTATCAGGCCAAAATTTTGGCAAAGTAAAAGCTATGTACAATGAGCGTAACCAACGCAGCGAAATAGCACCTCCTTCTACACCGGTTTTGATATTGGGGTTAAATGGTGCACCGCAGGCGGGTGAAACGTTTAAAGTGTATGCCGATGAAAGTGAAGCAAGAGAGAAAGCCTACCAACGTGGCCAGATTTTGAGGGAGCAGGGTATGAGGGCTAAAAAACATATCACACTTGATGAAATCGGACGTCGTTTGGCTTTGGGTAACTTTAAAGAACTGAATGTAATTATTAAGGGAGATGTGGATGGATCGGTAGAAGCATTGAGTGATTCATTACAGAAATTGAGTACAGAAGAAATTGTGGTGAAAGTGATACATAAAGCTGTGGGTGCCATTACCGAAAGTGATGTTACGCTTGCAAACGCATCGGATGCCATCATTATTGGTTTCAACGTACGACCGTCCATTCAGGCAGCTCGTTTGGCTGAAGCAGAATCAATCCAGATCAAATTATACTCTATCATTTACAATGCCATCGAAGAGATACGCAGTGCAATGGAAGGCATGATGGAGCCAGGTATTGAAGAAAAAATACTGGCGAATGTGGAGATCAAGGAAATGTACAAATTTGATAAAGCTACAGTCGCAGGTTGTATTGTAATAGAAGGTAAAATTGCCAGAAATAACCGCATTCGTCTGGTTAGAGATGGTATCGTAATCTTTACAGGAGAACTTGGAAGTTTGAAACGTTACAAAGATGATGTGAAGGAAGTAACCAATAATATGGAGTGCGGATTGACCATTAAAAATTATGCAAATATCCAGGTGGGAGATATCGTGGAAGCATTTGAAGAAGTGGAAGTAAAGCGTACTTTGTAATCATGGACACCCTGCCTTTCGAAGAAGAGTTTTTGAAGAGAGGCGATTCAGATTCAAAGTATAATTAGTAGCGGGTAGTTGCAGAAGTTTCAATTATATCTTCGCTTCTTTTGATACTGGCACAAACATTTGTTAAACATAATTACAAAAGGGCTATTGATAAAATAGCTCTTTATTTTTGGTACCCACACCAATGAAATATTTGCATCAAAGGCAACTCAGGTCTACAATTTGAGACAGCCCGTTGAATTAATAAAATGAATATGAATACAAAAAGACTATACCTGTTACTTGTTGCTAATTGCCTTTTAATGGTAGCTTTTGCTCAACCAAAAAAAGTAGTTGCAGATAAAATAATTGCCGTAGTAGGCGATAAAATCGTTTTAAAAAGTGACATTGACAACAGCATACAGGATATGGAACGCCAGGGCATGGAAGTGCCGGACAATGCGAGATGTCTTACGCTGGAACAGGCGATGGGTATTAAAGCACTTGTATTACAGGCTGAAAAAGATTCACTACCGGTAACAGACGAGGAAATTGCTGCCGATATCGACAACCAGATTCGTTATTTTATTGGGTCATATGGAACAAAAGAAAAGCTGGAAGAAATTTCAGGTAAAACAGTTTATCAATTAAAGGAAGATTTTAAAGAAGGTTTCAGAGATCGTAAACTGGCTGCTGCAATGCGCAATAAAATTGTAGAAGGCATCAGAATTACTCCCAAAGAAGTGAATATCTATTTTGATAAATTACCCAAGGATAGTTTACCGTTTTATGAAAGCGAATTGCAAATAGGCCAGATAGTGCGCTATCCAAAAGCAAGCAGGGATGCAGAAGAATATTGTGTAGACCAGCTCAAGGAATTTAAAGTGCAATTGGAAAGTGGCAGGAAGGATATGAAGACCCTTGCAGCCTTGTATTCAGATGACCCCGGTAGTAAAGACAAATCAGGAGAGTACGAAATAAACCGCAACGAAAAGCAATGGGATCCGGTCTTTATGGCCAAAGCATTTTCGTTAAAAGAAGGACAGATAACGCCTCCCTTTAAAACCAGGTTTGGCTATCATATCATTCAAATGATCAGTCGTGCCGGTGATGATGCTACGGTTCGCCACATATTAAAAATCCCGCAGGTTACAAAAACAGAATTAAAGGAAGGTTTGGATAAACTGGATACCGTGCGCTCAAAGCTGGTGGCAGAAACGCTTCAATTTAGTGAAGCTGTTAGCAGATACAGTGATGATGAATCTAGTAAATTTACAGGCGGATCATTTCAAAATGCAGAAGGTGGAACGTCTATTACCATTGATCAATTGGATAAGGACATGGTAGTAATGATGAAGGATCTTAAAGTAGGTCAATATTCACAGCCAACTGAATTTACTGACCCCAAAGGAAAAAAAGGTGTAAGGATTGTTTACCTGAGAAGCAGGACAGAACCACACCGTGAAAATATGCGGGACGATTATAACAAAATTGCACAACGTGCTTTGGAAGAAAAAAAGAATGATGCATTGGAATTGTGGTTCAATACCAAAATCTCCACCTATTACATTATGATAGACAATGACTATAAGAACTGCGATGAAATGAAAAAGTGGTCTACTTCTACCAATGCAACTGCTGCCGTTAAGTAATATTAGTCCTCAAATAATTAAAAGCGTTCCGATAACACCGGAACGCTTTACTTTTGTACCCAAGTCCTAAACCGGCTTTGATATCGATAAATGTGAAGCCTGTTTTTCGATAAACGCAACTGAATAAATAATAACAAATTCAAAGATTTTGATAGATAAAAAACAACTCAAGCAGGAACAAAAAACCGTATTGGTGGGTGTTATTACATCCGACCAGTCTGAACAACAGCTAAATGAATACCTGGACGAACTGGCATTTTTATCTGAAACTGCCGGTGTAATTGCTGTAAAAAGATTCACGCAAAAATTGCCGCATCCCGATGCAAGAACTTTTGTGGGAAAAGGCAAATTGGAAGAAATAAAAAAATATGTAAGTCTGCACAGCGATGTGGAACTGGTAATATTTGATGACGAATTAACAGGCTCTCAAATTCAAAATATTGAAAAGGAACTCGGCGTAAAAACGATCGACCGGAGTGACCTGATTTTAGACATATTTGCCAGTCGTGCCAAAACAGCCCAGGCAAAAACGCAGGTTGAGCTGGCACAATATCAATACATTTTACCCAGGCTAAAAGGGATGTGGAAACATCTGGAAAGACAGGGTGGTGGTGTAGGCACAAGGGGGCCGGGTGAAACGGAGATTGAAACCGATCGTCGTATTGTAAAGGATAAGATCAGCCTGTTGCGCAAACGCCTCACCGAAATAGACCGGCAATCATCAACCCAACGCCAGGAAAGAGGCGAGTTTATAAGAGTATCACTGGTAGGATATACCAACGTTGGTAAATCAACCATCATGAACCTGCTCAGCAAAAGCGAAGTGTTTGCAGAAAATAAATTATTTGCCACGCTTGATACCACTACCCGTAAAGTAGTGTTTGAGCAAACGCCCTTCCTGCTAAGTGATACAGTAGGGTTTATCCGTAAGCTACCCCATCATTTGGTAGAAAGTTTTAAGAGCACGTTGGATGAAGTAAGAGAAGCTGACATATTATTGCATGTGGTAGATATCTCTCATCCGCAGTATGAAGAGCAATTAGCAGTTGTAAATAAAACACTGGCCGAATTGGGCGCTGCAGAAAAGCCAACCGTAACCATTTTTAATAAAATGGATAAGTATGAAGCAGAAGCATTTGATCAATGGCTGGAGCCTGAGGTTAAAAAGGAAATCCTGATTGATTTAAAGCAACGCTGGCAAAATGAAACCAAGGGTAATTGTGTGTTTGTATCAGCTACAGAAAAATTAAATATAGATGCCCTGCGCCAAACTATTTTGAATAAAGTAAGAGAGATGTACCAGATCAGGTACCCCTACCGGGCAGAATTTTTTTATTGAGTAAATACGGTGAGTCAACTCCAAAAGGTGACTCGCCAAATTTAATCTTGCATAATGTTGAAGTGAAACTGCAATGAAAGAAAAAAAATACCAGTGGCATAAGGTAGCGGATAGTATGGAGGAGATGAATTTCCAGTCCAATTCAATGACAGAAATAACCGTTGCCGGAAAAACAATTTGCGTTGCCCGCCACAAAGACCAGCTATTGGCCTGCACCCAAAAATGCCCTCATGCAGGTGGCGTATTATCGAATGGCTTTATAGACCCACAGGGAAATGTGGTTTGCCCGCTACACCGGTACAAATTCAATCTTCAAAATGGCAGAAATACCAGTGGCGAGGGCTATTTTTTAAAAACCTTCCCGGTAGAAATACGCAATGAAGGTGTATTTATAGGCTTTGAAGAAAATAACTTTCTGAAATGGCTGAAATAATCATTTTATATTTTTGTTGAAAACTAAAATCCCTTATTTTTGCCTCCCAATTAAAAAATGGAACACTCCTCCCTAGCTCAGTTGGTTAGAGCATCTGACTGTTAATCAGAGGGTCGCCCGTTCAAGTCGGGCGGGGGGAGCAGCCACAAAAAAGGGTTTCAAGAAATTGAAGCCCTTTTTTATTTTATCATTCTGACACCGTTCCGACACAAACAGCATATTAATCTGTATAAGAATCTAATATATACTTGGGCCTTTATTAGTGTCTATTCCCTGTTCATTGATACAAGGCAGTTATATAATCTCCAAAAAATCTTTAGGTTCATCAAATTAGTTGTACCCATGGTACTTAACTGGATATTGACCAGAATTTTCTGAAGGTCTTCTAGAATTAAATTTGTTTTACCTTCATCAAACTTGTCTACATCATCTTCATTATCACCCATACCACGTTTGGCAATTTCTGTAAACAGTTCTTTGGGTTTTAAAAAGTAGCCCAGCTTCTCCAAAGCTTCTTCTTTAATCGCTTCAATAAATTCTTTGGAATTGTTGGTTTTGAGGTTTATTTCACGAAACTTGATTTTATCTTGCCTTAATATTTCATTGGCAAATATTTCCATTTTCTCACTCAAATATTTACCTGAAAATCAATCAAACTATTTCTTATGAAGTGAATTCGATCTGAAATGGGGGACTAGCATCGATTGGTTGCAAATGTGTTGAATCATGTTGACGGATATTAGTGAAAGGGGCTAGTTGGCTTGTGCGGTGGAAACTGTTTACTTTTAGAGGGTTGCGCTTTGTAAACAAACGACTTGAAAAATAGCGCAATCCCATAGACCGGATGCCTGCCTGACCGCAACGGACAGGGAGTAAACGATTGTCTTTACGAAAGAGCCGTCAATCGCTCAATAAACTGTATAAGATGCAACCGAGCCAGTTTGCCCGTTGGAGTGTATATCCGGCTTATTAATTGACAACGTTGTCTTGAAGAGCCGTATGAATTGAGAGGTTCACGTACGGTTCTGTGAGGAGCAAGGGGTGCGATCCCCCTTGCTTACTCAACTAGCGGCTTGCGGTAAGTTTAAAAGACGTTGGAATAAAACACTTGCTGCTTGAATAAAATGTCGAAGGCAATTTGCATTTGTAAAAACTGCCTGCATAAAAAGACTTTCACTGTGTCCAACCAGAAAAAAGGTTTGCTACAAAATACTTTCACCCTGTCCACCGAAAACTGCCTGCAAATTAAAAGTAACTTTAAAGAACTGTTTGTTGTCGCCTGGCCGCAAGCGAAAAAAGAAAACCGCCACACTGTCCACCGAAAACTGCTTGCAAAACAAAAAGACCTTTGACCTTTGGTGTGATTATTAAACTGCTAACTAAAAAAGTCCGAAGCCCACCAACTTCGAAAGAAGCATTGTTTGACCACCCAAGCGAACCCCACCGCAACAAACAAAGCAGAAACTTAAAAACTGCCACCATTTGCACTTGTAAAAGTTGTTTACAATCAATAACTGTCATGTGTCCACCGAAAACAAACTGCTAAAACAAAGACTGTTTGAAACCTGCCCGACTAAAATACAGCTTGTTGTGTCGAAAGAAAAACCTGCGACAACGAGCTGAAAATATTGAACTAAGCAGCTTTTATTTTTAATTAAAACCTTTCTGCCGGAACAGCTGCTGATGCTTGCACATAGATGATGTTACATTGTCCAGCCCTGCTTTTGCAAATACATTGTTAGCGTTTCGTTGATTTTCTTTTCAATACAAATTTAGCAATGCCGCCACTCAGGTAAATATAATTCCACCAGGCACTCAGATTTTTAAACAGCATCCTTTTTCTTAAATCATAGGTTTTGTAATGCTTCAAAATACCCAGATACGAATTCATGCTGCTTAAAAAATGAGATCGGGCTGCTGTGTCAGGTTTCTTTTGTTTAACGATATCATTTTGTCTTTGTATAGCTACATAAAAATTTCCTTTGGTTCTGTTACCAATGTATATTCTATGGGGTTTGATGAATACTCCCAAAAACCTGATGCCTTTACTGTAATGTTGCAGGTATATTTTCTTTGGATGTAAAGTCAGATGCAGGTGACTTTGCAGAAAATCCGATATAGTTGGCAGGAGTGATTTCAGGTGCTCTTTATCCGAATGTATGATTACAAAGTCATCTACATATCTTCCATAATAGGCTATTGCTGATTTGTGTTTTATAAAGTGGTCAAATTCATTCATGTAAAAATTGGCAAATATCTGGCTGGTAAGGTTGCCGATGGGTAAACCACAATTTGGCGGACTATGAAACAGGCTTTTGTCATCAGGCAAATTCTCCCAATCTTTTTTGTTGCCTTTGATGATGCAGTTTTTTGTTGGGTCATTGAAAATTACTTTTCGGCACAATTCAAGCAGAATGGTCTTATCCCTGGCATGGTATTTTTGTTGTTGTTCCTGTTAATATTGCCATTGTTGTAGTTCAGGTTGCGGTTCCAGGCGTTTGTTGTATTGTTCTCCGTAGAACTCCACCAGTTGCCGTTGTTTCCAATGTTATTGAATGTTCCATTGTTGTTACGGTTGCCGCCCGGCAGGCCTGCAATTGAAGTAACCACTGTTGTTTTAGCTACTGCCAACCATATTGACGAAATGTATTAATGGACTTTACAGCAGCAGCGGGTTACCGGATTTAATTGGCACACTCCTGTTTGCCTTAACAAACAGGACGCTGGCCGGAAACTAAATCTTTATTGATTTTTGCCATCCTGTTAATTGCTTTGATACGTTTTCCACAAACTCATTGATTTGAACAAACTGTTTGATGCTGATTTGCTGCATATCTTTCATTAGGCGAATAAACAGCCTGATGACCTCTATCCGTTCCCTGGCTTCCTGCAACACTTCAATTTTATCACGTTTCGCATTGGCTCTGTAAATAAGCGTAAGCAATTCAATGGTTTCTTTTTTTATGCTTTCACCTACCGTGTACTTATAATCCTTACTGAAATCTTTTGTAAACCGAAAAATAGCCAATAACAAATCATAGGTTGCTTTATAAACAGGTAAGTCGCTGAATAATGCCAAAATTT
>JBBQKO010000018.1:0-29628 GCA_038327005.1 Chitinophagales bacterium
AGGCAGGTGTAATCTGTGCGTAGTAATATTAGATGGTTACAAAGCAAAAAAGAATCTCACCCTATCTGAGTCTTGCTTTGTTTCCCCTTCAGGGGATTAGGGGGTTTCCCTCTTCGTTCCCGCATACAACTCATACTCAAATAAACGACAATCAATTTTGCTGGTGTAAAACTCAATGCGGCGCTTTGGTTTAAGACCAATCTTTTTACCCAGTTCTAAATTGCCGGTAAAAATATAACCGGTGTAGCCCTTGCATTGCTTCTTCATAAAATCACCGATTCTTCCGTAGGTGATTTCAAGTTCGGCTTCTACACCGAGGCGATCGCCATATTCTGGATTGAAATAAATTATACCTGGCTGGTCTGCCGGAATGGGCGTAGTTTCAAAATCGCCGGTGGCAAATTCAATCAGTTCTGCCACGCCTGCGGCACCTGCATTTATTTTAGAAATATTGATGGCATCGCCGCTGATATCGGTTGCAATAATTCGTAAGCCCGGTACTTCTTTAACGATGGCATCCAGCCGCTGGCGTTGTTTGGTGTACATGGCTTCTTCAAAACCTACCAGGTGCATGAACGCATAGTTGGTACGGTACAAGCCGGGTCTGCGATTGGTGGCTAACATGGCTGCTTCAATGGCAATGGTGGAGGAACCACACATTGGATTTATAAAGGCAGAGGTACGGTCCCATTTGGTGGCCAGTAAAGTGGCTGCTGCCAATGCTTCGAGCATTGGTGCTTTACCGGGTATTTTGCGGTAGCCATGTTTCGACAAAGTTTCTCCGGAGGTGTCAATAAACAGTTCCGCCAGTTCTTCTTTCCAGTAGAGGTGAATCACCGTTTTATCAAGTTCTGGTCCAGAATTAGGGCGCAAACCTGTGCGGTTTCTAAATCGGTCTACGATGGCATCTTTTACTTTTACATTGGCAAATAAAGAGTTGTTGATCGTGGCATTGTCTACATTGCTGGTGATGGAAAAATAGCCATCGGCTGCAATTACATCTTCCCATTCAAAATGCAGCAGGGCATTGTACAAATCATCCGCATTGCGGGCAGTAAATTCACTGATAGAAAAAAGTACCTGGCTGGCACAGCGCAGGTTTAAATTTAGTTTGATGCAATCGGCCAACGTTCCTTTTAATTCAACGCCGGTTTTAAATACCCGAACTGGTTTAAAGCCAAGTTCTTCTACCTCTGCTTGTAGAAAAGGAGACAGGCGATTGCTACAGGTAACGATGATCCTGCTGGTAGTGTTGAAGAGTTGCATAATTGATGCAAAAGTAGGCAATCAAAATGGGTTGGGGAGATTGGGGTGCATTTCAAATTATAGCAGCTTCAAGTGGTTGGTGGGGACACCCACCACGGCCCTGCCTCGGTCGGTGTCCCCACCAACCGAAATCGGAAACGACAATTTGAAATGCACCCGGAGATTGGTATTGTTTTATAAAGTGGTCCGGGAATTTTACAGCAACTGGAAATGAATGTATTTTTCCAAACGGATTTATAAATTCATTTTATTTCGTTTTTGCATACTGTTGGTTTAAGTAAGCACATGAAATGCTGTAACTGAAATAATCTCAACTTTGACAGTGTTATCAATATTTGTGGCTAAGTAAAAATCTTTAACATGCTTAAATTTTGACTGTAATAATATTTTACCAAGGTCTTCACTTTTACAATAAGGCCTATTGATATTGGAATAAAAGCTAAATAGCAGCACTGCCAATGAACGGATTGCGACGCAAGGATGCTGCCAGGCGAACCACTGCTTGTATTGTATTTCTTGAAACCCGGTTGTTTACTCAAATTTTCAAATTCGTTGCAGCTCTATTACGAGATGATAATTTTTTTTATTCTTTCAACAGCGTAAGTCCTGTATCAGATTCGCAATCAGTACTCCCGAAAAACTGAGTTGAAAAAAAGATTTAACTTGCGTAATGGATTTTCAAAAAGATATACGCCTTGCCGTTTTAATAGATGCCGATAACGTGCCTTACAGTAATGTAAAAGGTGTGATGGAAGAGATCACGAAATATGGCACACCAACCTTTAAAAGAATTTATGGCGACTGGACAAAGCCGACCGTTTCCGGTTGGAAAAATGTATTGCTGGAAAATGCCATCACGCCGATTCAACAGTATAGTTACACGCAGGGCAAAAACTCAAGTGACAGCGCACTCATTATAGATGCGATGGATATTTTATACTCTGGTAAAGTGGATGGCTTCTGCATTATTTCGAGCGACAGCGATTTTACCCGGCTGGCAACCCGGCTTCGGGAGGCCGGTATGAAAGTGTTTGGCATCGGACAAAAGAAAACACCCAATCCGTTTATCGTTGCCTGCGATAAATTCATTTACATGGAAATTATTGCTGTGCCTGATGTGGAAGAACCTGAGACAACCAAAACCAAGACCAAGACAAAACAAATGCAACCCAAACAAACTGTTGCTGTTGATAAACTGAGTAAAGAAACCCTTCATTTAATTGCCACTACTATTGATGATTTGGGGGATGAAAACGGCTGGGCATTTTTAGGCGAGGTAGGTAGTTTGTTGCTAAAGAAGCAGCCCAATTTTGATCCGAGGAATTATGGATTTTCAAAATTGACGCCTCTGGTAGTTTCGTTGCCACAATTTGAAATTGACAAGCGGGACAAAGGCGGCACCAAACTGGTGTACATCCGCAACAAAGAGTTTCCTAAGTTTTAGCGTTCGTTTTTATTTACCCAATAGATGCAGGCATTTCACCAGGCTATCCTTCCACGGCGGAATGGCGAGGTTAAATGTTTGCTGAATTTTAGTGGTATCCATTACAGAATAAGATGGGCGTTTGGCAGGCGTTGGATATTTTGCTGCCGGTATCGGGAGAACAATGCAGTTGCTTTTTGAAAGCGCTTGAATGGCCTCCGCAAACTGGTTCCAGTTGATTGCACCTGTGTTGGAATAATTAAAAATAGTGGAACCGTTCAATTGCACCTTCGACTCAATTATTTGCATGATGGCCGCTGCAAGATCAGCCGCATAAGTGGGACATCCCTGCTGATCACTTACTACATTGATGCTTTCTCTTTCGCTCATCAAACGCAGCATGGTTTTTACAAAATTATTTCCGAAAGAAGAATATACCCATGAGGTACGAATGATGATTGAATCGGGATTGTTTTGAATGGCCAGCTCCTCTCCTTTTAATTTGGAAGCCCCATAAAAATTAACCGGGCTTACCTGGTCATCTTCTTTGTAAGGCTCTGTTGCGGTGCCATCAAATACATAATCGGTTGAGATGTGGATGAACATTGCTTTTTGCTCAGCACAAATCTTTGCAAGATTACCAACTGCAATGGCATTGATCTGCATCGCCTTTTCTGTTTCTGTTTCAGCCTTATCTACTGCTGTGTAAGCGGCACAATTAACGCAGCAATCAATTGCATGGCAGGAAAAATAATACCTTACGGCTGCTTCATCATCAATGGCGAGCGCTTCCTTTGTAACAAATAAAAAATTGTAATGAGGATATGCAGCAGCGATTACCTGCATTTCGCTACCCAACTGGCCGTTGGCGCCTGTTATTAAAATTGTCTTTTTGTCTGCCACTGTTGTTGCGTTTAAAAAATGAAATTTCCTTTACAATCGTCTATCCCGGGATGTAGTAAATCCTTATCGGCTATAACCGCCAGATCGGCTGGTATGCCCCAATCAATTAGCAGTTTTGGATCGTTGAACAACAGTCCACCCTCAGCTTGCTTGTTGTAAAACGCATCGCATTTATACATTACTTCTGCCGTTTCGCTGAGCACCGAATAGCCATGTGCAAAGCCCTTGGGTACCAGTAATTGTTTTTTATTTTCCGCTGATAATTCCAGCGTGTATGCCTTTCCGTAAAAAGGTGAGCCCTGCCTGATATCTACCGCCACATCTAAAATACTTCCGCTCAATACCCGAATCAATTTGGTTTGCGCATAGGGCGCCAACTGAAAATGCAATCCACGAATTACACCATAAGTTGATTTTGCCTGGTTGTCTTGTACAAACTTTATGTTGATTCCCTCTGCTGCAAATAATTTTTCATTGTAGCATTCAAAAAAATACCCCCTGCTGTCTTCAAATACAACAGGTTGAAAAATTACTAAGTCGGGAAATTCGGTTTTTATAATCGGCATGCTTTTTAATTGATATTTTTTTAAATTGATGAATTTTAAACGTTACAAAAAGGTTAGCGCAACAGAGATTGAGCAGTAAGACTACAGTTGTTTTTTAACTGTATTTCTGTTTAAAAAACTCAATCGTTTCTGTTAACCCGTCTTCAAATTTTTTGGTTGGCTGGTAACCTAGCAGCTCTTTCGCCAACGAAATATCTGCCAGTGAATTTCTGATATCGCCCGACCTTGGTTCCCGGAAGGTTGCTTCAAAATCACTTTCCAAATATTTTTTACAAGCCCTGTATAAATAGTTAACAGAAAAGTTTTCACCTACTGCAACATTGTACACTTTTTTGATGGCCGCTTCATTTTCAGTAAGCATTCCCTTTACATTGATCTGCACTGCATTGTCAACAAAGGTAAAGTCCCTGGTTTGCTCGCCATCTCCATTGATGTAAACCGGCGTTTTTTTCATGATGCCTTTTACAAACAAGGGGATTACTGCAGCGTAGGCTCCATCAGGATCCTGACGTGGACCAAAAATATTGAAATAACGAAAACCCATTATTTTTAAACCATACACATCTGCAAAAACCTGTGCATACAATTCATTTGTTTTTTTGGTGGCGGCATACGGAGAAAGGCAATTCCCTACCCTGCTTTCTAATTTAGGCAAGGTTGGTTCATCTCCATAAACCGATGATGAAGATGCGTACACAAATTGCTTGATGTTGTTGTCTACTGCGGCTTTCAACATATTTACAAAGCCACCCACATTTACTTCATTGAAATATACCGGTTCTTTAATGGAACGGGGTACAGAACCCAACGCTGCCTGGTGACTTACGTAATTGATATCCCTACATGCCTGCTGGCAGGTATCCGCATTTCTGATGTCGCCCTCCATAAATTCGAAACCGCTGTACTGGCGAAGTATATCAAGGTTGGCCTGAAAGCCGTTTACCAGATTATCCAATACTCTTACTTTGGCGGCACCATTTTTTAATAAATATTCTGCCAGGTGGCCCCCGATAAAACCAGCACCTCCTGTAATTAAAAAACGATCCTGCCTAAGGTCTTTTGTATGAAAAGTAGTACTCATTATTTTGATTGCTGCACTGTACTTTAATTGATTATAAAATGTATTTCTCGAAACGATGCGAATTTCCCATTATAAACTCCAATACTTGCGGCTCGTTATTTTTCCACGGAAAATACCTTTTAAATCAGCTACAATGGCACCGGGTTTGGTGATACCTGCAAAGTAGGCATCATCAAGCGCTTTGTAATCGTTGTGTGGCACAGCTACGATGATGGCATCGTAAACGTTGGAAATTTGTTTCGTAAGCGAGAACCCATATTCATGTTGTAGTTCGTCGCTATCTGCGTGCGGATCTACTATTTCTACATTCAATGAAAAAGACTTTAATTCATTGAAAACATCTGCCACTTTACTGTTGCGGATATCGCTCACGTTTTCTTTAAATGTGGCACCCATGATTAAAACTTTGGCATCTTTGATATTGCCGTTGTTTTGAATAATGTGTTGCAATACTTTTTTGGAAATATAATCCGCCATACCATCATTGATTACCCTGCCTGCTAATATAACCTGGCTATCATATCCCAGCTCTTTTGATTTGTAAGTGAGATAATAGGGATCTACTCCGATGCAATGTCCGCCAACAAGACCTGGTTGAAATTTCAGGAAGTTCCATTTGGTTCCTGCTGCTTCCAGTACTTCAAAAGTATTGATTCCCATTTTGTCGAAGATAATTGAGAGTTCATTCATCAGGGCGATGTTGAGATCACGTTGTGTATTCTCAATAATTTTAGCAGCCTCGGCTACTTTAATGCTGGACGCTTTATGCACTCCTGCTGTTACCACCAGCTCATACACTTTGGCTACCACATCCAAACTTTCAGCATCACAACCACTTACTACCTTAATTATTTTAGCAAGGGTATGCTCTTTATCACCTGGATTTATTCTTTCAGGCGAATATCCCAACTTAAAGTTTACAATATTTTTTAGGCCGGATAATTTTTCAATGATCGGCAAACAATCTTCTTCAGTACAGCCGGGGTAAACAGTACTTTCATACACTACGTAATCGCCTTCCTTTATTACTTTACCAATGGTTTCACTTGCTCTTTGAACAGGCACGAGATCTGGAACATTGTGATCATCCACTGGTGTAGGAACGGCTACGATAAAAAAGTTCGCCTTTTTCAAAACCTCCAGATCGTTGGTAAATTCTATATCACATCCGTCAAAAGCTTCCTTCTCCAATTCCTGACTTGGATCAATGCTGTTGCGCATCATCTCCACTCTTTTTGCGTTGATGTCGAAACCAATTACTTTAATTTTCTTCGCAAACTCCAATGCGATTGGCAATCCTACGTATCCTAAACCAATTACTGCCAGTGTTTTTTGTTTATCCAATAAATGCTGATACATAATTTTAATACACCAATAGCCCCGATGGGGAAAAGCGAATTTCGCTTTGCCCTTTCTGAAGGGCTATTGGATTTTTTTGAGGGTTAACTTTTATCTGTTTCTATTAAATTGGTTTATAAAAAAGTTGCTTTATCTGCCTTGCTTAGGCTGTTTTAGGAGCTTTGGTAAACTCCTTTGGCAATTTATACAGCTCCTCCTGTGGTAATGATTTAAAATATTCGTACGTTATTTTTAATCCATCTGCCCGGTTAACGGTTGGCTGCCATCCTAAAAGCGCCTTTGCCTTTGTAATGTCGGGTTGTCGTTGTTTTGGATCGTCGGTAGGCAATGGCTTATACACAATTTTTTGATCTGTACCAGTCAGTTTAATTATTTCCTCTGCGAAATCTTTCAATGAAATTTCATCGGGATTACCGATATTAACCGGTTGTGCATAATCGCTCATCAGCAAGCGGTAAATACCTTCTACCAGATCCGATACATAACAAAAACTCCTTGTTTGGCTACCATCTCCAAACACGGTTAAATCTTCGCCACGTAATGCCTGTCCGATAAATGCCGGTAATGCACGACCATCGTTTAACCGCATCCGTGGACCGTATGTATTGAATATACGGATGATCCTGGTTTCCACCTGATGAAAGGTATGATAAGCCATGGTAATCGCCTCTTGAAAACGTTTGGCTTCATCATATACACCTCTTGGACCAACGGGATTTACATTCCCCCAATACGCTTCGTTTTGAGGATGTACAACAGGATCTCCGTAAACTTCACTTGTACTGGCCACCAATATTCTTGCTTTTTTTGCAAGGGCAAGACCCAAACAATTATGTGTACCCAATGATCCAACTTTTAATGTTTGAATCGGAATTTTTAAATAATCAATTGGGCTGGCTGGGGATGCAAAGTGTAAGATATAATCCAGGTCGCCGGAGATATGGATAAACTTGGAAACATCGTGATGGTAAAATTCAAATTCTTTTAATTTAAAAAGATGCTCAATATTTTTCAGATCGCCAGTAATTAAATTATCCATTCCAATTACATTGAATCCTTCCTTAATAAAGCGGTCGCATAAATGCGATCCTAAAAATCCGGCTGCGCCTGTAATCAATACTCTTTTTGCCATTGTATAAAATTAAAATAATGTATAAATAAAAACATTCACCGCTTCATGCAATGAATGTTTTTGAATCATTTAACTGATTGGATTGATCACTCTTCTACCAATGCTAACGTAGTGATACCCGAGATCTTCCATCGCTTTAAGATCAAATAAATTTCGGCCATCGAATATCGCTTTATTCTTCAATAACGATGATATCTTATTAAAATCAGGTGTTCTAAATTCACTCCACTCCGTTGCAATCACCAATGCATCGGCATCTGCCAAGGCATCATATTGACTTTCTACAAACGTAATTTTATCTCCCAACAATTGCTTTACATTACTCATTGCTTCCGGGTCAAAGGTTGCTACGGTAGCACCCGCTTCCAAAAATGCGTCAATTAAATATAAGGCGGGTGCTTCCCGGATATCGTCGGTATTTGGCTTAAAGGCCAATCCCCACAATGCAATTTTTTTACCTTTTAAATCACCCCCAAAAAAGGCTTTAATTTTCGGAACCAAATGCAGTTTTTGCTTTTCATTCACTTCCATTACTGCATCTAAAATCTTAAAGCTATAATCCACTTCAGTAGATGATTTGGCAAGCGCCTGCACGTCTTTTGGAAAGCAACTTCCACCATAGCCAATACCTGGAAACAAGAAGCGTCTTCCAATACGATCATCACTGCCAATACCTTTGCGTACCATGTCTACATCAGCGCCAAGTAATTCGCATAGCTGGGCTATCTCGTTCATAAAAGTGATCTTGGTAGCCAAAAAAGAGTTGGCTGCATATTTGGTTAACTCCGCACTTTTTTCATCCATAAAAATCACCGGATTACCCTGGCGCACAAACGGTGCGTATAAATCATTTAATATCTTCTTAGCCTTATCAGATGATGTACCAATCACTACTCTGTCTGGTTTCATAAAATCATCTACGGCCACTCCTTCTCTTAAAAATTCGGGATTGCTAACAATGTCAAAGGTTCCCTGGATACCACCATTGTTCATCAATGCCTGTTTTACTTTTTCAGCAGTTCCAACCGGTACAGTACTTTTATCAATGATCACTTTATAATCACCTTCTACCAGCAGCGCACCTAAATCTTTTGCCACCCCTAAAATGTATTTTAAATCTGCACTTCCATCTTCGCCGGGAGGCGTGGGCAATGCGAGGAATATAACCCTGGCATCTTTGATTCCTTCAACCAGCGATGTTGTAAATTTTAAACGTCCTTCTTTTTGGTTACGTAAAAATATTTTTTCAAGGCCCGGTTCGTAAATCGTAATTTTCCCGGAGGACAATTTATCTACTTTTGTTTTATCAATGTCTACGCAAATAACTTCGTTGCCGGTTTCTGCAAAACATGTACCGGTTACCAGTCCTACATAACCTGTTCCAACTACTGCAATTTTCATGGTGTTTTATTTTTGTTTTAAGTAATCTAATACATTTGAGATTATAAAATCCTGTTGTTGCTCATCCAGTTCTGTGTGAATGGGCAATGAAATGACTCTTTCAGACAGCCAATCTGTAACTGGCAAATTAAAAGTATTCCCTCCAAGCGATTCAAACATTTGCTGGCGATGACATGGCACCGGGTAATAGATCATTGATGGAATACCCTTATCGGCCAGGTATTGATTTAATCCGTCCCTGCTATGACTAGTCCCTGCAACTTCATTGATTAAAATAGTGTATTGATGAAACACATGATTGCAATAAGTAGCCCTGAATGGGACGGTTACTTTTTCATTGTTTGCAAATGCTTTATCATAATAATCAGCCGCCTTTCTGCGTGCGGCGTTGTATTCGTCCAGATGTTTTAATTTGATATCAAGGATTGCAGCCTGCACGGAATCCAACCTGGAGTTACATCCCACCAGATCGTGATAGTATCGTTTGCTCTGTCCGTGCACAGCAATCTTTTTCAGTCTTTCTTGTAACGCAGCATCGTTTGTAAATATTGCACCACCGTCTCCATAAGCGCCTAAATTTTTGGAAGGATAAAAGGAAGTACAGCCAATATGGCCAATGCCACCGGTTTTGATAACCTTGCCATCGCTAAACTTATAGTCGCAACCGATAGCCTGTGCATTGTCTTCAATAACGAATAAATTGTGCCGGGTGGCAATATCCATAATTTTTTCCATATCTGCTGCGTGCCCGTAAAGATGAACCGGGATAACAGCTTTTGTTTTTGGCGTAATAGCCTTTTCCAACGCAATTGGATCCATGCAAAAAGTATTTGGATCTACATCTACAAAAACAGGTTTTAGTCTTAGCAATGCTGCTGCTTCTACGGTGGCTATATAGGTGAACGAAGGTGTAATTACTTCATCACCCGGCTGCAGGTCAAGCGCCATCATGGCAATCTGTAAAGCATCGGTTCCGTTGGCACAAGGCACCACATGTTTTACTCCATTATAATTAGCAAGATTGTGTTCAAAGTCGTTCAAAACTTTACCGCCAATAAATTGTGAACTTTCAAGTACCGCTAAAACAGCAGCGTCTACTTCGGATTTTATTTTATGATACTGGCTTTTAGTATCTACCATTTGCAAGGGCCTCATATATTATTTTTTTGGGAGATGCAAAGATAGGGCATCAACCCTAAGTTTCAAGATTGAAACACCATGCCATATTAAGTATTCGAAAGATTGCAATTTTGCGTTTAGCTTTGTTTAAAAATAACAATTGGGCAAATTAGTGTACGATATATTTTTAAGGGTATTTGCTTTGGGTTTTAAAGTTGTTGCTTTGTTCAATATCAAAGCCCGGCTTGGTTTACAGGGGCGAAAAGATGTGTTTTCTCAGATCAAGGCAAACGCCTCAGCGCCCAACCAACAGCTCATCTGGATGCATTGCGCAAGCCTGGGAGAATTTGAACAGGGAAGACCTGTTTTGGAATCCTTAAAACAACAATATCCGCATATTACCATCGTATTAACTTTTTTTTCTGCCTCCGGTTATGAGGTCATGAAAAATTATAAAGGTGCTGACCAAATTTATTATTTGCCAATGGATAGTTCATCCAACGCAAAAAGAATGATAGACGCCCTGAACCCCACCCTTGTACTTTGGGTAAAATATGAATACTGGTACTATTATTTACATGAGTTCAAAAACAGGCATATCCCGGTGTTACTGATCTCCGGTATTTTTCGAAGTAAGCATTCTTTTTTTAAATGGTATGGTAAAATATGGCGGAAGATGCTGTTATGTTTTACGCATTTATTTGTACAAAATGAAAGCTCAGGAAATTTATTGGCGACCATTGGATTTATTGAAAACGTTAGCATTACCGGCGATACCCGTTTTGACCGGGTAATTGACATAGCCGAACAATTTGAACCACTTCCATTGATTGCGCAATTTTGTGGCGACAGTAAAGTATTGGTAGCTGGTAGCACCTGGGAGGATGACGAAGCCGAACTCACTCATTACGTAAGGGCCAACCCACAAATAAAATTCATTATTGCCCCCCATGAAATTGATGCGGAAAATTTAAAAGATGTAAAGAAGGAATTCCCGGATTCTATTTTTTACTCTGCCCTGATTAATAACCAACAGCAAGCCATAAACGAACAAATAAAAATACCGCATGTTTTAATCATTGATAATGTAGGAATGCTTTCAAGGCTTTACCAATATGCGGATGTAACCTATGTTGGCGGCGGATTTGGTGCTGATGGCGTACACAATGTGCTGGAAGCCGCAGTGTATGGAAAACCAGTCATTTACGGCCCAGAATATGAAAAGTATTCTGAAGCGATTGGCCTGGTGGAATGTGGTGGCGGCATATCAATTGAAAATGCGCTGGAACTGGAAAGTACGCTAACCGAATTGTGGAACGACGAAGCATTGTTGGCTAACAAAGGAACGGCATCTAAAAACTTTGTGTATGCTAATAAGGGAGCAAGTAAAAAAATAATTCAGTTCATTCAGGAGAAACGCCTTTTAACGAGTTGATCAAATTGCTGAACGGTTTCATTTTCATCTACCCATCCTAATTTTATTTTCAACTCTCTTCTTACCCAATATTCTGCTTCGGGCCAGATAGAAAAACTATTGATAGTTTTGATGCTTCTTTCATACATTACTTCGTCTCCCCTGAACAAGTCATTGATATACAAAAAACGATCATTGATACCAATTGCTTTCCTTAAATCCTTTACCGGCATCCCTGTAAGCTTTTCGCTGATTTCGATTTTATGCTCCTTCAAGCTATCATTTAAGGAGGATAATTCTTCTCCTACTGTTTCATTGATTTCTTTTTTGTGCTCTTTTTTGGGACTATTATACTGGTGGGTAAGTGTAGGGATATCATCATCATCCTGATCAAACATGATATGCGGTTTATTATGACCGCTCATTTGTTGCATTATAGCAGCATTGCGTTTTATTTCTTCCAGTTCTGCTGCCACTTCCTCTTCATCAATCTGAAGCACTTCAATTATTTTTTCTTCAACAACCGGTTTTGAAACTACTTCATATCTATTTTCCTGCTGGGGGGCAATTGCCTGTAATGGCATAGAAACTATTATAGATTTGCTCAATGCACCGGGCTGGGTAAGTTGCACATGGGTTAACTCATGCTGCAACATTTGCACAGTTAGCAAAAGCTGATTGGCAGATGCGCCGTTATTAAATTGCTGTTGCAAATTTTGCAAAAGCGTTGCCACTCTTTCCATAAAAAACTGGTTAATTGTATGATCATTTTACAAAGACAAAAAAATTAAGTTTTGACCGATGGGTTAAAAACTTGAATCTTTGCAGTTATTCGAATAAAGTTACAAACTCAATTGCTAAAAAAATATAAAAATGTTTATTGAACCCAGTTTATCAGGTGAAAGAAGAGGCTGGATTGAGGTCATTTGTGGTAGCATGTTTAGCGGAAAAACGGAAGAATTGATCCGCAGATTGAAGCGGGTAAAAATTGCTAATTTAAAGGCTGAAATATTTAAACCTGCCATTGATACAAGGTATGATGAAGTAAAGATTGTGAGTCACGACACCAATTTTATACAAAGCACACCGGTAGAAAGTTCCCAAACAATATTGTTGCTGGCACAGGATGCGGATGTAGTAGGCATTGATGAAGCACAGTTTTTTGATGCCGAAATTACCAATGTATGTGAGCAATTGGCATTGAGCGGAAAAAGGGTAATTGTAGCCGGGCTAGACATGGATTATACCGGCAAACCATTTGGTCAAATGCCCAATTTATTAGCTATTGCAGATTACATTACCAAACTGCATGCAATCTGCATGAAGTGCGGTAACATAGCCAATATAAGCTACCGCAAAACGGCCGAACCGGGACAGGTATTACTGGGAGAAAAAGATGTGTATGAGCCCAGATGCAGGCATTGTGCCAATATTAAAGACAACTAAAACAGGTTTGATCCATTAATGGCTGTTTGATTAAAAGCGCATTTAAAAAGATACCTGTCCGAGGGCTTGGCCAATTTTTCAACGCAAAAAAATCCCAACGTTCGGAGTTCATTTATTGGGTTTCATAATTAAAACATTAGAAACTTAGCAAGCCAAAAAAATCAGACACCCGATATTTATCATGACTAAAACAATTTTTGCCTTATTAAAAAAAGATCTGTTGCTTGAGTTGAGGCAACAACATAGTTTCTATGGTATTTTATTATATGTAGCATCTACCATCTTTGTAATATATCTGTCCATTAATAATCCTGAGGGCGAAGTATGGAACGGTTTATTTTGGATCATCCAGCTTTTTGTTTGTGTAAATGCCGTTGCTAAAAGTTTTCTTCAGGAAAGCCGGGGGCGCATGTTATACTTCTATACCGTTTCCGGAGCCAAAGAGTTTGTGATTGCAAAGCTAATCTACAATATCATCCTGATGCTGATCATGAGCCTTTTGAGCCTTATTTTATTCTTCATTTTATTAAGAAATCCTTTGTCCGATACAGTGCGATTTATAGGTATTGTTTGCCTCGGCGGTATCAGCCTGAGTTTGGTGTTTACTTTACTGGCTGCTATTGCAGCCAAAGCTCAGCAAAATGCTGCCTTAATGGCCATACTTGGCTTCCCGTTGATTATACCCCAATTGTTGTTGCTCGTTCGCCTTTCCAAATCTGCCTTTGGAGAAATGTTTCGGGATGGAGCACTTTTACAATTGTCGCTTTTGATTGCTGGGCTTGACATTATGGTCATCGCATTGTCCATTATCTTATTTCCTTTTCTGTGGAAAGATTAAGGCATATTGACTATTCCATTTACTGCTTTTCTAAATAATGCCGGCTGAAATAGAATTACTTCATTCAATCAAATGTGGTCCCTTTTATTCAAATTGTGGTGTTAACAATCGAATAAATCATGCGCCACCAACATTTAAAATTTAGTAAAACATCATTAAAGGATCACTAAGATTGAATCAATTGGGGTTTAAAACTGCTAAGAGGTTTTCATTATCTAATATTTCATTCTGCTATTTGTACTACCCCCTAATCCGCCTGGCACAAAAAAAGATTTACAATTTGTACTTACTTTCTTTCCCCTAATTTTGTAGCCACATTATCTAAACGCATGCGAAAAAAATGGTGGAAAATATTGGCGATTGTATTATTGATCTATACATTCACCGCTGGTTTTTTAGTTAAAGTTCCGGAGCTTGGCATTCTTAAAGAAAGCAGCCGAAATCTTTTCTTTCACGTTCCCATGTGGTTTGGGCAAATCATCCTGCTTACCATCTCCCTTATTTATTCTATTTTGTACCTCCGCAAGTCTGATCTTAAGTACGATATTTATGCGGTGGCTTTTGCAAAAACTGGTATTGTAATGGGACTTCTCGGCCTGGTGACTGGTGCAATTTGGGCTGCCTACGTTTGGGGAGCACCCTGGAGCAACGACCCCAAGCAAATTGGAGTAGCCATTGCTTTGCTTATTTATTTTGCCTACCTCGTTTTACGAAATGCCATCCCGGATATTGATAAATGCGCCAAGGTAAGTGCAGTTTATAACATCTTTGCCTATTTTATGTATATACCTCTGATTATGATTTTACCAAGAATGGTAGAGTCCTTACATCCCGGTGGAAAAGGAGTAGAAGGCAATCCCGGCCTGAATGGGGCTGATTTGGATGCAGCTATGAGGATGGTATTTTGGCCCGCTGTTATAGGGTGGACATTATTAGGGGTATGGATCACCACCCTCAACATCAGACTATATTTATTAAGAGATAAAAATTTAATTAATGCGAAATAGTGTTTTCGGTTTATCGTTATTATTGGCTGGCTTGTTAAGCAGCAATTATTCATTTGCTCAAAGCAATGGGCCAGTAGAAAATCTTATGCGTAGTAATGGTAAAATTTATGTGGTAATGGCAGTTTGCATCACCATTTTGGTAGGATTGGTTTTGTACGTGGTAAGTATTGACAGAAAAATTGCCAGGATAGAAGACAAGCAATAAATTGATTGCCGCTACACCTCCAAATACTATAATTATTATCCGTTTAAGTTCGTTACCATCATAACTTAAATTGCATTTTTAGAATAAAAAAGATCACATTACGTTTATTATTCACAAACACTAAATAAAGCACCAACGTTCCACCCGGAAGACGGTGCGAATAGCTACTTGCCAGTTGCTATTAATTTTTTTACGATTGCTTAATTAAAACCAAATTTATGTCAGCACAAACCCCGTACAGTTTTTTTGAAAGTGTAGAAAAAAGCTTTGATAAAGCCGCCCGTTTAACAAAATGGGATGCCGGTATTTTAGAACAAATCAAGGCCTGTAACAGCGTTTACAGAATGAGATTCCCTATTAAAAGAGATGATGGAACCATTGAGGTAATGGAAGCCTATCGTGTTCAACATAGCCAGCACAAATCGCCCTGCAAAGGCGGTATCCGTTTTAGTGAGGAAGTAAACCAGGATGAAGTAATGGCGCTTGCCGCATTGATGACTTATAAATGTGCCATTGTGAATGTGCCTTTTGGTGGTGCAAAAGGAGGTATCAAGATCAACCCACGTAAGTACTCGACTTACGAGCTTGAAAAAATCACCCGTCGTTATACATCCGAGCTGGTGAAGAAGAATTTCATTGGACCTGGCATTGATGTTCCTGCGCCTGATTATGGTACTGGCGAAAGGGAGATGTCGTGGATCGTGGATACTTACCAATCCCTTAAGCCAGGTGAAATTGATGCAGCAGGCTGTGTAACCGGAAAGCCCATTACGCAAGGTGGCGTCCGTGGCAGAACAGAGGCAACGGGTTTGGGGGTCTTTTTTGGCATACGGGAAGTGTGTAATATGCCAGATGTGATGAAAAAGCTTGGACTGCCTGTTGGAATAGAAGGCAAAAGAGTTGTGGTACAAGGCATTGGAAATGTGGGTTATCATTGTGCCAAGTTTTTTAGAGAAAATGGAGCCATTGTAATTGCGATTTCAGAATATGACGGAGCCGTTTATAATGCCAACGGTTTAAATGAAGAAGAGTTAATACAGCATAGAAACAAAACAGGTTCTATCACCAATTTCCCAGGTGGAACTACCATCGCAAATAATACGGATGCACTGGAACTGGACTGCGACATATTGATTCCCGCTGCTTTGGAAAATGTGATCAACGGAGAAAATGCCCCAAGGATTAAAGCAAAAATTATAGGTGAAGCGGCCAACGGTCCATGCACCCCCGAAGCAGATGAAGTATTTATTCAAAAAGGAATTTTGTGCGTTCCGGATATGTACCTGAATGCAGGTGGTGTAACGGTAAGCTATTTCGAGTGGCTGAAAAACCTTAGCCATGTGCGTTACGGCCGACTTGAAAAGCGCTTTAATGAAAATATGAATACCCGTATTTTAGAGCAGATGGAAGGGCTGACTGGCAAAACTGTTAGTGAAAAAGAAAGAATGCTTATTAATCACGGAGCCGAAGAAATTGATCTGGTTCATAGTGGTCTGGAAGAAACGATGATCAATGCAACAAGAGAAATAATGAAAATCTGGTTAAACAGTCCTGAAATACCGGATATGCGCACTGCCGCTTACGTGAGTGCAATTAATAAAGTAGCCATTACTTATTCAGAATTGGGTATATTTCCATAACGCTTTTCTGAATAAAGGACAAATGCAACCATATTAAAATACCCCGGTACAATTATGTAACCGGGGTATTTTATTTTCAATATTTCTATTGTATGCAATCAAACTTCAATTGTATTCGAACAAAGAAAACCTTATTTTGAATAACTCACACTGCACACAAATTTCGCATCGCCTGCTCCCAGTTCCTGTGCAGCCGCATTACTTAATCGAACCAGCAAACCTGTATTTTGTTTGATATCGGGCATCACGTCTAATACTTTGGCGTAAATACTTTTACCCGTAATTGAGCTGGTAATTTTTATAATGGTTCCGGGTGTTGACGAGTTGTGCAGACAGTAATACTTTCCATCTTCCCAGCCACTGGTACTTTTAAAAATGGCAGCCTCGCCGGTTTCGCCTGCAACGTCTTTATTACGTATTTGGCTTTCATATTCGGATTTAAATACGCCACCATTAAAACTCTTTCCACTGGTTGCAGGAGGAGTCACTTTTTTTACAGCTTCAGCTTCTTTTACCACAACAGTTTCAACAGGCACTTCTTTTTTCTTTTCCGCTACCACCGGATTTTCTTTTACCGGAGCTTTTACAACTGGCGTTGGCTCTTTGGCTACATCGGGTTTTGCCGCTTCTTTGGTAACAACTGCTTTCGCCGGAATTTCTGCAACTTTCGCAATATTATCAGCAGGCTTTGCTTTCGCCATACTTGCCAAAGGTGATAAATCCTTTTTTACCTTTAAGTAACCTACAATCAAATTCGTTCCATTTGCTACGACATCCGATTTTAAATTGTTCCATTTTTTAAGTGTTTCCAAAGGCAGCTTGTTGTAATTGACGCTAATGCGATACAATCCTTCCTTACCTGCAACGGTATGATAAACAGGCACCAATACTTCATCCGCATCTGGTGTGCCCGCTTGCACAAAATTTAAAGCAGTTAATGGTATTTTCAATGCCTGCCCAAGACTTAATCCGCTTTCCAAAACCAGCTTATTGTAAGGTGCTACTTCCTTTGGGCTTATGTTGTAGATGCGCCCAATGCTATAATAATTTTCTTTAGGCGCTACCGTATGATTGATATATAAATCAGGAGAAACGCCTTCTACTACCAACGCTTTATTTTGAGCCAGCGAAAATAATGGAACCGAAAATAATATAATCAATAAACGCTTCATAGCTAATAATTTTTTCATCGCAAAGATGGGAAATTTTGTTGGTTAGTACGCTAATATACGTGCCATCCAATTTAGTTTAACGTATTTTTTCGGCACCAATAAGCAAATCCTTTACTGGCAGCGGATTGTATGCCAGATTGAAGATCGCAGATTGAAGGAAGCGTTATGTACTATTTATTCAATATCCGCCACTCCTTTGGATAATAATTATTCACCCGGTTGGGCAGCACTTTTACCCAGCCAAGGGGCAATAGTTCGTAAGTGATCAACGCCCAGCCTTTGATTTCAGTCTCTAATTTTATTTCATTGCGCCGCAAGTAATTCAACGCAGTTTCTTTATCCACTTCAATGGCGGGGATATTTGTTTGGATGATAGAACTAATGGCCATTTCATGATCGGGTATTAGTTCGTTGCGGATAATGGTGCCGAGTTTTACGCCCGCCTTTTTGATATAAAGTGCCCATTGAATATCTGCCAGATATCTTTCCAGATGAATAGGCATGGCTATTACTTCTTCCTGCTGTTTGATGAAGAAAAAATCAACGCCGTTTTTCAACCATGGCTTTACTACTTCGATTTCCTTCGGCGATAATCTTTCTGACTTCCCCTTTGATTTGCTTTCATATGCTGTTGTATCCTCCGAGGCTGGCTTTTTAAAACCGGCAATAAAAAACCCTTCGCCTCTTAACTGATCAGGATAAAATCGATGGCCAAATGCATTGCTTTCGGGAGAATTGGTTTCAACAATATTCCACTCCACTTTCAGTTGATATTGGATAGTGGATAGCTGTTGGTCTTTTACAAGCCAGTCACAAATTGCTTCATCTTCTTTTGTTGAATAAGAACAGGTTGAGTAGATCAATATTCCTCCATCTTTTAAGGAAGGTAAAATATCGGCGAGTATTCTTTGCTGGCGCTGGCTGCAGAGTTCCACATTTTGTTCGCTCCATTCTTCAATAGCTTTGGGATCTTTTCTAAACAAGCCGCTTCCACTACAGGGCGCATCTACCACAACCAGATCGAAGTATTTGGGCAATCGTTGAAAGTCTTTAGGATCATTGTTGGTTACAATCACATTGACTGCTCCCCACTTGGTAATATTTTCTGCTAAAATGGTTACCCTTGTTTTGATGACTTCATTGCTTACCAATAAACTTTTATCTGAAATAAGGGATTGAATTAAGGTTGATTTTCCACCCGGAGCAGCACATAAATCCAATACTTTTAAAGGTTGAGAAAGTTCCGTTGACTGACGGATTACTTCTTCTAAAAACATACTGCTAGCTTCCTGCACATAATAGGCTCCGCCATGAAATAACGGATCACCGGTAAAAGACGGACGAGCTGAAAGATAGTATCCGCTGGCACTCCAGGGAACCTGAGTGAGCACCACTTTCTGAAGACCTGTATCGATTAATGCTGACAACTGGCTTTCGGAAATTTTTGCTGTATTTAACCGAATAGAGGTATTCTGCTTACCAGATTGATGCACTTTTTCAAAGGCTTCTTCATCAAATCCTTTTACATTTTGAAGTGAATCAATGAGTGCTTGCGGAACTTTCAATCGATGATTTTAAGGCTGAATTATTATGATTAATCAAAAGAAGATGCTTCTTATTAAACGGTTGCTAAAAGTTGCCCAATGGTATGCGGTAGAAGTCCCGATAAAAAATCGGGATGCCGATGTTACACTTTAACAGGCAAGTGACACAACCCTGACCGAATGAATTCGTTCATGCAGGGATGATGCCATGATACTTCTACTACGCTCAGTACAATTGCTGGCAACCAAAGCAATAAACCGAAAACAAGCTGCGATTACGCTGATTTTATTTCTGAACACAATTCCTGCAATACCTTTTTAGCATCGCCAAACAGCATACTGGTTTTGGGTTGATAGAAAAGGTCATTTTCAATTCCGGCATACCCTGGCTTCATGCTTCGTTTGTTTACAATAACCGTTTTAGCAAGTTCTACTTCAAGTATCGGCATGCCGTAAATGGGTGATGCAGGATCTTTTTTTGCTGCCGGATTTACCACATCATTCGCTCCGAGAATCAACACCACATCACAAGTTTTGAATTCGTCATTCGCATCTTCCATCTCCAATAATTTTTCATAATTCACATCCGCTTCTGCAAGTAATACATTCATGTGACCGGGCATACGACCTGCTACCGGGTGAATGGCATACTTTACTTCCACGCCTTTTTCTTCCAATATTTTTTCCAATTCATGACAAATATGTTGGGCCTGTGCTACCGCCAAACCATAGCCCGGAACGATCATGACCTTATTGGCAAAACTCATTACCATCGAAGCATCGCTTAAACTAATTTCTTTGATTGCGCCGTGATCAGATGTGATAGCACCCGCAGCCGCTGCCGCACCGCCACCCCATGATCCAATGATTACATTCAGCAAACTGCGGTTCATGGCTTTGCACATTAAAATGGTTAGCAATGTTCCGGCGGCGCCTACCAATATACCACCGGTAAGCATTGCCTGGTTGTTGTACATAAAACCAGCACAGGCCGCTGCTACACCGGTAAAGGAGTTGAGCAAAGAAATTACCACTGGCATATCGGCACCACCAATTGGCAGCACAAATAAAACGCCGTATAATAATGCAAGTGCTAAAATGCCGTAAAATAAATAAAGTTGAGTGCTGGTTAAAGCCCATGTTGTCGCTGAATCGTTTGCCCCAATAATGGGCGTTTTTACAACGAAAATTACAATTACTGTAAGCAGCACCAACAATATAAACATGTTAAGATTGCGCTGGCCTTTAAAAGAGGTGTCTTTAACTACGCCTCTTAATTTCCCCCAGGCAATGATACTGCCTGCAAAGGAAATGCTGCCAATCATTAAACCGGCTGTAATTGCAATGATTGAAACCGTTGTTAATTCCTGGGTTAAATAAATTAATCCGTCAGCAGCCGGTGAGCCATTGTGTACATAATGATTGAATTCAATTACAGAAATCAGCATGGCGCAGGCTCCACCCATTCCGTTGAACAGACTTACCATTTCCGGCATCGCCGTCATCTTTACTTTTTTGGCAGATATAAAACCAAGTACGGTTCCAATGGCCAACGCCACAAAAATAATTAGGATATTATTCAGATGGGTTTTGTTACCATCTACCTCCTGTTCAAATAAAAAGATGGTACCAAAAATACCAATCGCCATACCAGCCGCTGCAACCAGGTTTCCCCTACGAGCGCTTTCCGGATGCGATAACATTTTTAAACCCAAAATAAAAGTAACCGATGCAATCAGGTAACAGATGGTAAGTATGTGAATTCCCATATAAAAAAATTTGTGTTGAGAAGCTCCCAAACCCTAATGGGGCTTTTAGAGCATGATGTCGCAATCTCTTTTAGATATTGGACGATTTATAATTTTTAATTTAAAACGATCTGCTATACTAAAAAGTATCTTCCAACTTAAGTATACTGCCCTGTTCCCCTTTAGGGGTTAGGGGCTGTCTTTTTCTTCTTCTTAAACATCTCAAGCATTCTATCCGTAACAACAAAACCTCCCACCACATTTAAGGTGCCCAATACTACTGCTAAAAAGCCAAGTACCAATGCAAAATAGTTGTCAGGTTGCGCCTGCCCCATCACGATGATGGCACCTATTACTACCACGCCGTGAATAGCATTGGCACCACTCATTAAAGGCGTATGTAAAACACTTGGCACACGGCCAATTACTTCTATCCCTAAAAAAACAGAGAGGATAACGATGTAAATGATTTCGATGTGATTGCTGAAAAAATCTAAAATAGATTGCATAAATTGTTTTTATTTGCCGTTTTGACCTTTTTAGTTTTGTGTTTAGAAAATGCCTTTATTTAGACGTCAGTATCACGTTATTAATTAAGGAACTCTCCACACATTCAATTCTGGTGAGCCACCCTTGAGGGGTGACCCACCAGAATTGAATGCCTTTTACTTAGCTATTTACTACTGCCAATACTCTTTCATTCGTAATCTTTCCCTCATGTACAATGCAGGTGCCTTTTACAAGGTCATCTTCAAAATTTAAATTCAATGCACCTTCTTTGGTAATTACGAGTTGTAAAAAGTTTAGGATATTTTTTCCATATAACTTACTGGCATCGCTCGGCATGGTAGCAGGCAGTGCGGAATTACCAACGATACTAACTCCGTTGTGAATGACTGTCTCGGCATTTTTGGTGAGTTCCGTATTGCCGCCGGTTACAGCAGCAAGGTCAATAATTACCGAGCCATTTTTCATAGCTTCCATCATTTGTGTGGTAATGAGTATCGGTGCTTTCTTTCCGGGAATTTGCGCAGTGGTAATAATGATATCTGCTTTGGCAACACTTTCTGCTATTTTTGCTTTCTGGCGCTGCATAAAATCTTCACTTTGTTCTACTGCATAGCCGCCCGCTTTGCTGGCATCGGCTGCCCCTTCTACCTCTACAAATTTTGCACCCAGGCTCATTACCTCTTCTTTTACTGCAGGCCTGGTATCAAAAACCTCCACTACAGCACCCAATCTTTTACCAGTGGCGATGGCTTGCAAACCTGCAACACCAGCTCCCAATATCAACATTTTTGCCGGAGGAATACTACCGGCTGCTGTCATAAACATGGGGAAATACTTAGGAAATAAATTGGCTGCAGTCAACACGGCTTTGTAACCGGCAATATTGGCCTGGCTGCTCAAAACATCCATAGTCTGCGCCCTCGTAGTGCGGGGAATCATATCAATACTAAAAACAGTCACGCCTTTGTCGGCCAATTCTTTTACCAACGCAAAGTTGAAAAGCGGCTGATAAACGCCGAGTATGATTTTAGATTGCAACAATGAAACCTCAGATTGCATTGGCTCGTTGATCAATAGAATAACATCGGCTGAACCGACTACTTCAGCACGATCAGCAATAGTTGCACCTGCTTCGATGTATTTTTCATCATTGGCAAATGCGGATGCCCCTGCATTTTTTTCAATGACAACATTTACGTTCCATTTTTTCAGGATTACTACATGCTCAGGTAAAATAGAGACCCTTGTTTCGGGTGATGGTTCTTTAAGTGCGCCGATCGTCATAAGAAAATTGTTGGCGCAAAGGTATAGGAAAATTAGAATCGTATCACAAAATGTTGCTTTACTTTAAAGTCAGGATTGATAAAAACAAGACCGATAAAAAAAAGGTCAATGGTAAGCGTTACCATAGGATTTTGTTGGATGTTTTCCCAGGCAGCTTCCATTTCAGTACTCCAGTGTATATCGTCAAAAACCAATATGGTAGTGGGTTTTGAGTGAGTCAGTAATTGTTGAAAATACTGTAGTGTTGGTTCTTTGCGATGATTGCCATCTACAAAGGCAAAATCAACGGGACTAATTTTGTTGAAAAGAGAAGGCAAGGTTTTGGCAAAATCACCGTTGACCAGTTCGATATTTTTTATTTGCAGCGCATCAAAATTTTGTTGTGCAATTGTAGCGATATTGGTTGCTCCTTCGCAGGTGTACAATTGCGCATTTTGATTTCCAGCCGAAAGATAGGAACACGTAATGCCAAAAGAAGTACCCAATTCAATAATGGTAGCCGGTTGGTAATACTGCACCATCCTAAACAAAAGCTGTGCAAATTTCCGGGGCTTTAGGGATGAGTTGGCAATGTCCTTTACTATTCGCTGGTTCGACTTGATGACAGATGAGCCTGCACCAAAATCTTCCACTTCTATCAGCGTGTTATTTGCTTTTAATTTTTTACGCTGCCCTTCAATTGTTGCATAACAATCGTATTGCTTTTTATCCCGCAACACATTTTTTATAAAATCAAAAACGAATGGAGAATGCACACCATGTCCCTTTCCGTTGGAAGCATTGAGGTAGTAATACAGGTATTTTTTTATTAATTGAAAAGAGCTATACAATGATGAATGATGAGTTGATGAATGATGAGTGATGAATGATGAATGATGGGTGAAATAAAAAACAAGACAAACTACAGTTTACTTTTTCTTCCACACCTGGAATGAATAGGCATAAGCATGCTTTTCATCAGCTTGAAAATCTTCATTTGACACCAGCTCCCAATGCTTTGCATCAATAACCGGAAAAAAAGTATCGCCATCCAAAACGGCGTGTACCCGTGTCAGGTAGATGGTATCTCCAAAGGCCATAGATTGTTGGTAAATTTCACCGCCGCCAATGATGAAAATTTGATTGGCATTTGTTTCCCTGGCTTTCACCATGGCATCTTCCAGATCAACTGCATTGATAACGCCCTCGGCTTTCCAATCGTCCTTTCGGGTAATTACAATATTGGTTCTTCCGGGCAATGGCTTATTAACCGCCTCAAAGGTTTTACGGCCCATAATTACCGGAAAGCCCCAGGTGGTATTCTTAAAAAACTTCAGATCATTCGGCAGGTGCCACAACAACTTATTATCTTTTCCAATGGCATTGTTTGTGGATGCGGCTACTACGAGGGCGGCCCCCCCACCCCCCAAGGGGGGATTTTTTGTAGCTTCTATATCGTTGATATTATTCATAATAGGAACTTTTAATACATGCTGTTTTACAAAATTCTCTTCAAATAGTTAATTTCCAAAATCTCCCCACGGGGAATTAATTTTTTGTCTATTTTATATCGTTTATGTCTTTCATAAATTCACCGGTTTACCTTTTTGATTATCCAATTCATTCCTTCAAATAAATAATACAAAACTTATAAGACTATCCTCCACCCTAAAATAAATACTCCAAAAATTATGATACTCCAAAATCCCCCCTTGGGGGGTGGGGGGCTTTACACCGCCACTGGCGCCTTTATCCCCGGGTGAGACTGATAATTCAATAACTCAAAATCTTCAAATTTAAAATCAAAAATATCCTTTACTGTCGGGTTAATTTTCATTTCCGGTAAGGGAAAAGGTGTTCTGCTTAATTGCAGATCGGCCTGCGCAAAATGATTGTTGTACAAATGCACATCACCGAATGAATGAATAAATTCACCGGGTTCCATGTCGCAGACTTGTGCAATCATCGTCGTTAGCAAAGCATACGAAGCAATATTAAAAGGCACGCCCAGAAAAACATCCGCACTTCGCTGATATAATTGGCAAGAGAGTGACGGTCTTCGTTCCCCCTTCAGGAGGTTAGGGGGCTTTACATAAAACTGAAACAGGCAATGACAAGGCATCAGTTTCATCTTGGGTAAATCGGCCACATTCCAGGCGCTGATGATTAACCGGCGGCTATCCGGATTAGTTTTTATTTGATGAATCACGTCCTTTACCTGGTCTACTTCCACCCCATCTGCACCTTCCCAACTACGCCACTGTTTGCCATATACCGGACCAAGATCTCCGTTTTCATCCGCCCATTCATCCCATATTTTTACATTGTTTTCTTTCAGGTAAGCAATATTGGTATCGCCCTGCAAGAACCAAAGCAATTCATAAATAATACTTTTTATATGACACTTTTTTGTTGTAACCAATGGAAAGCCTTCGCCCAGATCAAAACGCATTTGGTATCCAAATACACTGCGGGTGCCGGTTCCGGTGCGGTCGCTTTTATCGCTACCGGTTTCTTTAATATGTTGAAGAAGTTGAAGATATTGCTGCATGGGCTGCAAGTTAAGCCCCTAAGTTTTAAGGATAACAATTGAGTGATTTTTTTTAATCACAGGGCGAGGAAAGAAATGTGGATTGATTATCCGAATTTTGAAAAATTCAAAACATAACTGAAAAAAAATGAATATCCATGTAAGGAAAGCTGAAAAAAAAGATTGTCGTCGCATGATGGAACTGGTGCAGGAACTCGCCAACTATGAAAAAGCTCCGGATGAAGTAACCGTGGCATTTGATCATTTTGTAGAAAGTGGTTTCGGCGAAAACCCGGTTTGGTGGGCCTTTGTAGCAGAAGTAAATGGAACGGTGGAAGGTTTTGCATTATACTATATCCGCTACAGCACCTGGAAAGGGCAACGCATGTACCTCGAAGATTTGCTGGTAACCGAAAAATTACGAGGCCTGGGATTGGGCAAATTGTTGTTTGATGAGCTCTTTAAAGAATGTGCGGCCAAAAAGTTTAGTGGCATAGCCTGGCAGGTACTGGACTGGAATGAACCGGCAATTAATTTTTATAAAAAAATGCCGAATGTAAAATTTGATGGAGAATGGGTTAATTGCAGTGTTGCGACCGATTGAATTTGATGAGTAAATAATAAGGTTTAATTGATTGCCTTTAGGACGATTGGTGGCACTTTGCCAGCCGATTTTCGACAAAGTGTAACTAAAAGTTCGGTTGTACCAACCGGATTCTGTAAACAGCAAAAGGATTCAAATTTTTTCGAATTCTTCACCAATTACCAGGCACACCGGGAAAAGCGTAGATTTATTAAATTAAAACTTCAGTACACTATATTTTAATGTTAAAATTTAACCCATGCCATTAATCCTTTCCAAAAAAGTACCCGTTTTATTGGTTGCACTCATTATTTCTCCCCTGCTGTTTTTTTTCTCCTGTCAAAAAGAACTGAGCGATGAATCAAACGGATTATCCGGCACGTTGCCTGATTTCACAACAAAAGTTAGTTCTTCAGTTACAGGATTTATTACCGACGAAAACGACCTACCCATTGCCAACGCTCTTGTGAGCATGGGTTCAGCAACTACGGCATCAGATAAATACGGCCTTTTTGAATTAACCAATGTGCAGGTAATAAAAGATGCGGCTGTAGTAATCGTCATACATCCCGGCTATTTTAATGGCATCAAAACCTATCTGGCAACCGATGGGAAAGCCGCTTTTTTCAGAATAAAACTGATTCCAAAAATCATCTCCGGAACCATCAACGGAGTGATCGGAGGAAATGTAACATTGGCAAACGGGTTGATCGTAAATCTGCCCGCCAATGGAGTTGTAAATGCAACTACAAATGCGGCATATAACGGACAGGTTAATATTGCCGCACATTGGATAAACCCAACCGGAACTGAATTAAACCGCACGATGCCCGGCGATTTAAGAGGCATTGATACGGCTGGCAGTGTAAAATTATTAACGACCTACGGAATGGCTGCGGTAGAATTAACGGGTGCAGCAGGCGAACTTTTGCAAATTGCACCTGGAAAAAAAGCAACACTTACCCTACCGTTACCATCGGCATTGGTGGCAAGTGCCCCTGCCTCCATTCCTCTATGGTATTTTGATGAAAAATCAGGCTTGTGGAAAGAAGAGGGAAGTGCCGCAAAAACCGGCAATAGTTACATTGGTACCGTAAGTCATTTCTCTTACTGGAACTGCGATATGCCTTCAAATTTTGTTCGTTTCAACTGCACCATTACCAATGGCAAGGGTATTCCTATAACCAATGCTTATGTTAAAATATCTGTAGTGGGCGATCCGCAACGAGCAGGCTACGGCTACACAGACTCTACAGGATATACCAGCGGCGCTGTACCAAACAATGCTGCATTAATGCTGGAAGTATTTGGTGAATACAATTGCCTGGCGGGGCTGTATGCAAAAAACTTTACCACCACCACTACAGATGTTTCATTGGGTAAAATAGTTATTCCTGCAGCAGCAAGCGCTACCATTACGGGCAACGTAACCGACTGTAGCAATAAGCCCGTAACCAATGGTTTTATAGTGATGCAAAAAGATGGACTCAATTTCTACCAGCCTTTAAGCAATACCGGTACATTCAATTTTAATACCGCAATATGCAGCAGCACTTCGAGCTTGACCTTAATAGCAGAAGACAATACTGCACTTAAAGCAAGTGCTCCGGTTAACCTTACTCTAAGCGGTGGAGATTTCCAGGCCGGCACCCTCATAGCCTGTACTTTTAGCACCTTGCAATTTTTGAATTATTCAGTTAATGGCACCAACTATTCGTTTACTGCTCCGGCCGACAGTTTAACACAATATGCAAAGCCGCAGAATACACCTCCGCCCATTTACATAGTGGCGTCTCGCCCTTCAAACAATATTTCGGAAGCAACCATCGGTTTGCTACAAACCGGTGCAGCTGCGAACAGCCTGCAAAACCTCCTCTCCTTCAACTGTACAGAAATCAGCAACCTGGCAACCATTGCTACACCAATCAATGTGAAGTTGACCGAGTATGGAGTGGTCGGACAATTTATGGCAGGCAACTTTAGCGGCTCATTTACCGGACCAGCACCGGGAAATATACAATATCAGGTTACCTGTAGCTTCAGGGTTAGACGAACGATGTAATCCATCCTTTCTTTCATTGTACAACTGCTTCTTGCAATTTCCGGGAAGCAGTTGTTATTTTAATCACATAGGAATTTTTACAAAACATAATTATAATCCAGTTAGCTTATTTTTGCTGGAAACCTGATTTTTACATCATAAAAATAATTTTCGATGGCAGAAAAGATAACAATGGGCACCGATGGCAAACTCAATGTACCCAACCACCCCACTATTCCATTTATTATTGGAGACGGTATTGGCCCCGATATCTGGGGAGCAGCAGTAAGGGTTTTTGATGCAGCAATTGCCAAGGCTTACAATGGAGAAAAAAAGATCGAATGGCTGGAAGTACTAGCCGGTGAAAAGGCTTTTAATGAAACAGGTAGCTGGATGCCGGAAGCAACCATGGATGCTTTTAAAGAATATTTATTGTCCATCAAAGGCCCGCTCACAACACCAGTTGGTGGCGGCATGCGTAGTTTAAATGTAGCACTTCGGCAGGAATTGGATCTATATGTTTGTCTTCGTCCCGTAAAATATTTTGAAGGTACTCCCTCCCCAATGTGGCAACCGGAGAAAGTAAGCATGACCATCTTCAGAGAAAATACGGAAGATATTTACGCCGGTATTGAATACATGACCGGCACCCCTGAAGCACAAAAACTATTGAGTTTTTTGATCAATGAAATGGGGGTAAAAAATATCCGTTTCCCTGAAACTACATCGCTGGGTATTAAACCGGTAAGTAAAGAAGGTAGTGAACGATTGATCCGTTCTGCCATCAAACACGCCATAGACCACAAACTTCCTTCTGTAACAATTGTGCACAAGGGCAATATCATGAAGTTTACCGAAGGTGCTTTTAAAAACTGGGGCTATGCATTGGCAGAAAGAGAATTCAGTGGACAGGTATATACCTGGAACCAATGGGAACGCACCAAAAAAGAAAGTGGTGAGGCGGTAGCCAACGAAGAGATGAAAATAAGTGCTATCGGCGGAAAAGTAATAATAAAAGATGCCATCGCTGATAACTTTTTGCAACAGGCCTTGCTGGCACCGCAAGATTATTCCGTGATTGCCACTTTAAATTTAAATGGCGATTATATCAGCGATGCACTCGCAGCCCAGGTTGGCGGCATCGGCATTGCTCCGGGTGCCAATATCAATTATTTAACCGGCCATGCAGTATTTGAAGCAACCCACGGCACTGCGCCCAGATTTACCAATACCAATACAATGAACCCATCTTCTGTTATTTTAAGCGGGGTGATGATGTTGGAGTATATGGGTTGGAGAGATGCAGCCGATTTAATTACGCACTCCGTTGGTAAAACCATCCGCAATAAAACAGTTACCATCGATTTTTATAATTTGATGAAGGAAGGAACTTTGCTAAAGACAAGTGAGTTTGGCGATGAGCTGATTAAGAATTTG
>JBBQKO010000019.1:0-28380 GCA_038327005.1 Chitinophagales bacterium
AATATACCGGTAACATCAGCAGCGTAGATTCCATCGCCAATTACAAATGGAGTATTGATGCAGACAGTGTTGCCAACACGCCCAACTTAAATCACAATTATCGTACACCCGGAAATCATATCATCAAGCTGGATATCAAAACAATCAATGGCTGTACTTTTACTATCAGCAAAAATATTTTGATAGATTCTATTGTGACAAATGTTGGTTTGAACCCAGTTCGTTTCTGCGGAAGTGGTACAGCTTCTTTCTTTAATCTCACTACTAATTTCGGCGCCATCAATTTTTATAGCTGGAGTTTTGGCGATGGAAATTCTTCCTCCTTACAAAATCCCACCAACAATTATTTGGTGCCGGGAAATTACACAACCCAGTTGATAGCAGCTACCATCAACGGTTGCAGGGATACAACCCGTTTTGTTGATACCATCCGGGTATTTAGTTTGCCTGCTGCAGGCATCAGAGGTGATAGCATACATTGTTCGCCGGGAACTTATTCGTACAATAGTGTTATTAATTCTGTCGATAATATTCAAACCTACCAATGGTTTGTAAATGGCATACTGCGCAGTAATACGGTAAATCTAACTACAAATTTTTTCGCAGGTAATCAGTTGGTCTCTTTAAAAGTGACTACTATCAATGGTTGTACCGATAGCATTGCTAAACTAATTATAGTTGATTCAGTTGTTGCAAAATTCACCATTGTCAATCCAAAAATTTGTGGCGATTCAGGTGCAGTTCGTTTTACCAATCAATCTGCATCCCGTTTTAACAATCTGCAATATGTTTGGGATTTTGGCGATGGTCAAACTGGTACAGCTACAAACCCAATTCATTTTTATAACAAGGCCGGCAGTTACATCGTTTCGCTGAAAGCCAATACAGCCAACGGTTGCAGCGATACTATTATTACAACGGATACCGTGCGGATTTACAAAATAACAATAGCCACTATCATCGGCGAATCAGAAAAGTGCATGCAGAATACCCTCGTGTACAAAGCCGCAATTGTTACAGAAGACAAGGTTATCAATTACAACTGGCGGTTGAATGGTACGCTTGTTAGTACAGTCGATACTATGCTATTTAATTTCACCAATGCTGCTACCTATACGGTAACGCTAAATCTGCGTACACAGTTTGGTTGCGATATCACCGTTGCAAAATCCGTTATTATTCATCCTTTACCAGTGCCTGCTGCAGCCCCTGATACTACCATCTGTTTAGGAGGTACTGTATTACTGCGTAGCTACGATGGCGTAAGATTTGAATGGACAGCCGCACCCGGATTGCAAAATATTAACACAGCCACACCAACAGCTACACCCGCCGCAACAACAAAATATTTTGTAAAGGTTACCAACCAGTTTGGATGCATTCAAAAAGATACGGTAAGCATACAGGTAGATATTCCCGTTGGTCTTACTGTTAGCAAGACGGATAGTATTTGTATTGGTGAAAGAACACAGCTTAGGGCAACGAGCTCTGTTAGTAATTATTTGTGGAGTCCTGCAGTCGGTTTGAGCAGTACTACCATTGCCAGTCCCTTTGCTGCACCAACGATTACGACCGTTTATAGAGTAATTGCTTTTAGCAACAATGTTTGTAAAACAGATACCGGCTTTGTAGTGGTTGCGGTTGGTAATATCCCAACTGTAAATGCCGGTGCAGACAGAAATATTGCTGCCGGAACATCTATTCAGTTGCAGGCACAAACTACAGGTGCAGATATTAACGCCTACTTATGGACACCGGCTACTGGCCTTAGTTGTGTGAATTGTGCCAATCCTTCTTTTGTTGCTGACAATGATATCACCTACAAAGTAACTATCCGAACTATTTACGGTTGCACTGCAACAGATGAAGTAAGAATTGTGGTTTTCTGCGGCAAGGGGCAGTTGTATATTCCCAACGCTTTTAGTCCGAATAATGATGGACTGAATGACCGGTTTTATATCAAAGGCTATGGTATAGCAAAGATTAAGAAGATGTTGATTTTTAATCGTTACGGGCAAAAGGTTTTTGAAAAGCAAAACGTACCAGTCAATGATGCATCGCAAGGTTGGGATGGAACCACCAAAGGCCAGCCGGCTGCTCAAACAGCCGCATATGTTTATGTGCTGGAAGTGATTTGTAAAGACGGGCAGGAGTTTAGTTATAAGGGAACTGTGATGCTGGTGAAGTAAAGATTTCTGTTAAAAATCCTATGATGGAACTACATAAAAACACACCCACATTTTCTGCCAAAAACAGGGCAGCCTGGCGCAAATGGCTGGAGAAAAATCATGCAACGACCAATAGTGTTTTCCTGATTATTGTCAGAAAAGAAAGTGGTGTGCCTTCAGTTTATTATCCGGAAGCAGTAAACGAAGCCATTTGTTTTGGCTGGATAGACAGCAAGATTAATAAACGGAATGAGCAGAGCTACTACCAATATTTTGCAAAACGAAATCCGAAAAGTAACTGGAGCAAAGTGAACAAAGAAAAAGTTGAAAAATTACTTGCCGTCAACCTGTTGGCACCTGCTGGTTTAGCTGCAATTGAGCTGGCCAAAAAATCGGGTACCTGGACGGCTTTGGATGAGGTAACAGCTATGCGCATCCCGGTTGATCTGCAACAATTGTTTACCGAAAATAAAACAGCTTCTGCCAATTTTGATACCTTTCCCCAGTCTGCAAACGGGGCATTTTAGAATGGATACAGAATGCCAGACGCCAGGAAACCCGGCTGAAGGGGATACAGGAAACTGTGGATAAAGCTGCGGTGAATGTGAAAGCGAATTTTCCTAAATAAAAAAAATCACTTCATTTTATACAGTAAAATAATGGTTTAAGTTTCAATTAACGATCGTTTGAAAAAGGTTTAGGCGTATAAAATTGAGGATTCTTTTCATCATCATTGATTACTAAAAACAATCCGTATTTAAACGGCTGGTTTATGATTTTCCACCGGGAAAAAGTAATTAGAAAAAAATAGAACATAGAATGCTTTTGCACATAACCAAAAACCGGAGAGCAAAACCGTTAAAAACTCTGGAAGTGATTGTAAATTTAATAGCATATACTACTACCCAAATGGGGCTGATAATAAAAGCAAAGGCGGATAAAATGAGAATGAAAAAGGAATTAAAATTGATGATCAAACAATACAGAATATCAATCTAACGAACAAAAAAATTAGAGGAGATTGGAATTACAAGATAGGTCGATAGAGGTATCATTTATTTTCAGCAGATACTTAATATAAAAAAGAAAAGCCCATACCAGCCAACGATGTGTGGATAGCAATCCATATTTATAGGCTGGTTTTCCGAAGCCTTGTTGACCATACAAGCAACTACGCCTTGTGTATTGCTATTATAGTATAGATTCAGTCTGTAAAATCGGTAACGTCTCAGCATTTACTTCGGCATTGCCTGATAACTAACTCCCGGTGCATCGTAATAGTTTAGCCAGCCCTGATGAACGCATTCAATCTTTGGGTTAAAAGGCCCGTTGCTAAGTGCCAGATCTTCTATAAAAATTTATGTACTTTTTAAACGATTATTTTCCTGATTTACAAATCCGGTAAAATGTTTAATGGCTGGTAGTTTTCAGACTTTAATTGTCAAAAGAAACCCCACTGGTTTAAAATAAAAAAATTAAACCAGTGGGGCAAAGTACAATGCACATTGAATTTAGGCTTCCTGTTCTTCAGTTTCCGACGATGCCATAACAGTACGCTCGGTTACTTCTGTTAACTTTTCATCGGCAGCTTTTTCTTCAGCCAATGACTCGTGCAGCAATGATTGCACTTCCGATAGACCTAACAAACCTGCATACGCTGCAAGTGTGCCGTAAGTAGCAATTTCATAGTGCTCTACTTTTTGTCCTGCTGCAATAATTCCTGCATCTCTCATGCTGCCCTTATCTGTTTCTGACATAATGCCTTCTGCCTCTTTAATCAATCCTTCCATTGCATCACACTTTTTTGCAACAGCTTTTTCCGCTAAACTAGTGAATACTTCTTCCAGTCTTGTTACCTGTCCTTTTGTTTCTTCCAGATGATTGGTCAATGCATCAGCCAGTTCCGGTGAGGTAGCATTTTTAATCATTTTTGGGATCGCTTTTGTTAAGGCTTTCTCTGCCCAGTAAATGTCTTTCAGCCCATCAACAAAAAATTTATGCAATCCTTCTGGTGCATTTCCACCAGTTGAAACGGCCATTTTACCATTTGTTTTTTGAGGTACTTTTTTTTCATTTTTCATTTTGACTAAATTTTGTTTTTTTTAAAGAAATTGATTGTTTAAGATGTTTTTTACCAAATTTGAGCCAATCAAACTAATAGAAGATAAGTTAATAAAAACCAATGCTATAAGGCAGAATTTGCTTTTAAACGGTTACTCAATTAAATGATTTGTAGATTTTTTTACTCAAAAAAGGTGATCGTTTATAAAATATTTTCTACACTATTAAAGCAACCGCCAGTGCTGGTATTCTCAAGTGTTATTTTATGGAGTGCAACGGGGCCGCTCTTTCATTTTTCAGAAGATTGGCAATTGGTCATGAATACCAGTAGAACCATCATTACCTTTTTAAAGGCTTTTTTAATACAGCATTTTCAGAACAAGGATACTACAGCAATGCAAATAAAACTAAACGAATTACTGGCTGCCAATAAAATTGTGATCAACCGGGTGGTCACCTTGTCGTGCCTCGTCATGTGTTTTATATCTTCTGTAATGGGCAAAGAAAGAGTGAAGGGTGCTTATGTCTACAAGCAATTAAACATAGAAGATCTGTCGGAACCTGGGCTGATGTTATTCAAAGTTTTTTATAAAAATTTTCTGATTTAGCGGAAGAGGAAAAAGAATTATTTACCAACTTATTCAGTAAAAACCAATCAAAACCACGAAGAAAAATCCACGTTGGTAAATCAGGGAAAGATGTGCTTCCAAAAAATAGCACATTGCGAAAATTAATTAAATAGCCGTAAACAAAAGGCATCAAAACCAAAAGATTAATTATCAAAAATTAGGCAAGTCGCTTTTTTACCTGTACTAAAAATGGAGTCTTTTTCGCCACGTGAACAGTTATTTTGCCAACTAAGTTTATAAAAGGGTTTGCTTTTACCTGGCTTTCCAAACAGCAGGGTTTGAGACAGTTTTACTTAATAAAAAGAAATTTGATTAGCAGTTTAATCAACAGGTATTGGTAGTTACAGGTGAAGTAACCAGTTGCCACTGATAACTATTTGGAAAAGGTAAATATCTCTTGTTGTACTTTTGTCGCTATACAAACTTCATTAAAGTTTTCTATGGATTTAAACTGTAATTGCTCTAAAATTTTGTATTCATAAAATACGTTAAAAGAGCTGCTTTTAAAAGGCCACGGTTCTACACAAATTTCTTTATTTTCTTTATAGTGTACCGTGTTCATATTGCCATCGGGGCTTTGAGAAATTTCCATTTTTCTTCCCTCAGGTTGTATTTTATCCAAACAAATTAATAGCGAGAACGCATCACACCATTCTAAAAACCTATATAAACGATCAGCAAAAATTTTATTAATATTTAAGTTTTTTAAAACAGATGTGCGGTATTTTTCCTGATCCTTTAAAAAATTATCCAGTCCTTTATCTGTTTTGCGTTTATCGCCATCGTATAGAAATTTTATATGAAGAGAAGTGAGCAAACCGTTCAGTTGGCTTTTGGAGCTTCCAATTTCCATCAGGCTGAGCATTGGCGTTAAATCAGTTTTAGTATTGTTGTCCTGAACAATAAAATTTCGTGGTGCACCAGCCTCCGTAAGGTTTTGTTGGGCAAGCGTTTCAGTTACGCCATCATCATGCTCTGCAATGGCAAGGAGTGCAGGCACCATAATTTCTACCGGTAAATCAATGTCATATTGATAGCCTATCATTGCAGATAGCAATCCATGCGAACGCTGGGTTATAATTTTCCACCCCTTTTGATGTGACGATACGATCATAAAAATTTAAAAGAGATTTATTGTTTCACTTCCTCTTTTCATAGTATTTTCTTGTAATAAACATGCCAAAGTTTTTTATAAAATAAGCGGACAAAGATCTAAATGCGATATAAGATGCGATATTTCATTTATAATTTCCGCTATATTAAACCTTTTCCCGTTACAGGCGAAAATACCATTGTCACCATTTGTTCCGTTCTTATTGGTAAAGCTTAAATTGTTCCTTTACCACTGCTATCACTAGGTATTTGAGCACCACGAATTTTGATAGTGTCCTATAACACCTAACTTTCCGCTCGTTCTTTTTGATTAAGCGCAGATATCACATTTACATTTTCGGGTTCATCTTCATCCCGCTCTTTTTTATTAAGCGCAGATATCACATTTACATTGTCTATTGCATTTTCACCATCGCACGACAAATCATTTTTTTGAGTTGAGTGTTCCCTACCTTGCAGACCATCCGATGATTGAAACGTTGCTACTTCATCTTCTTCACTTTTTATTTGCAACGCATCTTTATTGATTATCCTATTTTGCGATGATGAATTGTTTTGCGCATTGCTTTGATTTTGTCCATCCTGCTTTTGATGATCTTCATGAACAGCTTTTAAGCCGTCTTTGATTAAATCCTTATTAGTTTGTTGTTGCTCCATATAAAAGTTTTTAAATCAGATAACCTGTACACATTGATTTCCCTAAAAACATGCCAATTCATAGCACGTTTAGTAAACAAGCTGCGACTAAATTTGAGCAATTAAATACACGAAACATTTACTAATAATGATTTAAAATTGCAGAAGCCAGTCGTTCCTGCAAATTGGCTAGTGGTCTTCGTGAAAAAAATATATTGTCGATTTGTATTTTTTCGGTGCTTGTCTTTATTAGAAACGAAAGTGTTGAAACTCCTGATTGCACTTCCTTTCAGCGCCAGAAAATGGATTCATTTACAACCGGATGAGGGCAGCCAGGTGATTGCTTTATGATACCTAACTGCAGATGTTGAAAATGATTTAATTATTGTCAACAACTTATCTGCCGAAGCGGTAGTAATGTTGTAGTTTATTTTCTTGTCCGGCCAGCAGATCAGGAATTATTTTCATGCCCTGGGCAGAAAAGTTGATGCCATTACCACCAAAGCCCAATACAAACAGACAGTTTTTAAATTCCGGTGAAGGGCCAATATAGGGTAAACCATCTTTGGTAGTGCCAAACACACCACCCCAACTGATGTCTTCAATAAAATTTAATTGGGGCATTAGCTTTTTTAATTTTTTCTGTAGCAACAAAGATTTTTTTTCTTTAATGTTTTGTTGCAGGATGGTATCCTTATAATCATCATCTTCTCCACCAACCAATATTCTGCCATCGTCAGTAGTGCGGGCATATAAATAAGGGTCATTGGTATCCCATATTAAAATACTATCTAGTTTTTTAGGTATCGTTACCTGCTGCTCGCTTACTGTGGCATAAGTATAAATGAGATTTGCTATTTTTTCTTTTAACAGTAGGGTACTTTCAAAACCGTTGCAAAATATAATTTTGTTACAATTGACTGTACAACCGCTTTCAGTAATAATTCGGGGTTTGGAGCCTTTTGTATTAAAGGATTTAATTGCTGTTTGGTCATACACCTGCATTCCTTTTTTTACATTCAGCGCTATCAGTTCGTGAGCCAGTTTATAAGCATCTACACTTCCGGCAGTATTACTGAGTATGCCCCCATGGCCTATTATCCCGTACTCCTTTTTTACCTGGGCAGCAGTTAGCCACGAAACCCCCAGTTTGTATTTATTGCGGAGCTCAAATTCTTTTTTCAATTTTATTGCGGCTTTTCCATTATGCGCTGTATATAAACTCTTTTTCATTTTAAAGCCGCAATCTATTCCGGTTTCTTTCACCAGCTTCTGCAGATCTTTAATTGCAGCAATGCCAGCTTTGTAACAATGGGCAGCTCCTTCTTCACCAATCTTTTCTGACAGGTCTACTAATTTCTCATCAATTTCATATTGCAGCATGCTGGTAGTGGCACTGGTACTTCCCTGCCCAATATCTCTCTTGTCAATCAACGTAACCTGATATCCATGTTCCATTAAAGCGTGACTGATTAATGCACCCGTTATTCCACCACCAACCACCGCAATTTCGGTAACGATATTTTTCTGCAGCATAGGGTAGGTGTACAACAGTCCATTCTTTAGCAACCAGAATGATTCAAATGTTCTTAAACGCATTGTATGTGATTGAGTATTTTAAATTGAAGTTGTGTTTTAGATAAATTATAAATAAAGCCCGCCTAACCTCAGCTCAAGCCCCTCTCTCCCGAAATAATCGGGATTTTCGACAAGGGCAGAGGGGAGCTTGACACTGATAGCTCAACGCTCTTTTCTTATTCGATTAGTAGTTTCATTTTTCTTGTAGGCTTATTTGGAACCAGCTTTGCATTTTCCAGTTCTATTCCGCAAAACATCAATGCACTTATAGCACAGTCCGAAGGAGAGGTGTGCTTTTGACCCTGATAACCCGGAATTCAATTTCACCTTCCTGCTGACAGCACCCGTATTTATTTTATTTGCCATATACTTCCAGCATTTTTTTCAAGTCATCCAGCGTGTTTATTTCGGTGGCTTTTTTATCGTGCCGCCATCGGCTCATCCTTGGAAACCGCAGCGCCACGCCGCTTTTGTGCCGGTTGCTTACAGCAATACCTTCAAAAGCAATTTCAAAAACAAGTTCGGGTTTTACGGTACGTACAGGTCCAAATTTTTCAATCGCATTGCGTTTTACAAAGGCATCAACCTGGGCAAATTCTTTATCGGTAAGACCACTGTAAGCTTTGGTAAATGGCACCAATTGATCACCATCTCTCACTGCAAAAGTGTAATCTGTATATAGATCACTTCTTCGCCCGCTACCTTTTTGGGCATAAATCATAACAGCATCAATCACTAAAGGTTCTATTTTCCATTTCCACCAATCGCCCCTTTTTCTTCCTGTTTGATAGACACTATTTTTTCTTTTAAGCATAAAGCCTTCTGCATAATGCTCCCTGCTTTGCTGCCGCAATTCGGCCAGCTCATTCCAACTGGCACACTCAATGATGGGCGAAATTTGCATTTTATCTGTAGCTGCTAAAGCAACAATCTGCGTTAACTTTTGTCGTCTTTGTAGTAATGGCATATTTCTATAATCTATACCATCACACTCTAAAATATCATACACAAAAAAACTTACCGGAGCATCTTCCATTATTTTTTTAGTGATATTTTTTCGACCAATGCGGGTTTGCATTAAGGCAAAGGGTAATGGTGTGGCACCATTTGCTATGATAATTTCTCCGTCCAGTACTGTTCCGTTGGGTAGCGAATGCTGAAACAAACTATATTCAGGAAACTTATCGGTCATCAATTCTTCGCCCCGGCTCCACACAAACAAATTATTGTTTCGTTTGATAACCTGTCCACGAATACCATCCCATTTCCATTCCACTTGCCAATCATTGATACTGCCCAACGTTTCCACGGAATCTTCAAGTGGGTAAGCAAGATAGAACGGATAAGGCTTTGAACTGTCGGCCACATTGTTTTCATCGCTTAGCAATTCTTCGAATGTGATAGTGGCTGGGTTCCATTTGCCGCTGATGCGATGGGCAATTACAGCAGGAGCTGCACCAGTAACTTTGGCAAGGGCATTTACCATCAATTGTTGCGAAACGCCAATACGAAAAGAGCCGCTTAATAATTTATTGAACACAAACTTTTCAGTCGTACTTTCCAGTTGTGCCCAGCCTTGTAACATAAAATTCTTTTTATCATCTTCTGTTGCTTTTTCCAACGAAACAAATTGCTCAATGTAATAATGCAGCGGATGTTCCTGTGGCGTTTCTATATTTGTGTTACTTGCTTCCACCAATAAAGCGATGGTTTCAGATAAATCTCCAACTGTGTGATAACACTCATTGAGCAGCCAAAAAGGGACATTGCAAAATTCACTGCACCAGTTTTTTAACAAAGTAGATGATATGGTGCGTTTAGGTCTGCGGCCGCTGAATAATGCAATCACCCACACTTTATCTTTAGCATCAGCCACAGAAAAATAATGTTCCAATGCCGCAATCTTTTCATTGGTTTTGGTAGTGGCACTTAATGCACCTACCAATAGTGCAAATGCTTTCATAGCAATTCAATTTTATCTTCCCTGTTATTTTCTTCTTCATCAGTACCATATTGTGTTTTTACTTCGTCTGCGGCTATTCCATTTTCATTCAGGTATTTACTAAAAACCGCCTGAAAGCCATGTGTAACAAAAACTTTTTCGGCCCCGGTTGCCTTTACTGAACTTACGAGCCCATCCCAATCGCAATGGTCGCTAAGCGCAAAGCCCATATCGGCATTTCTCCTGCGCTGATTGCCCCTAACCTGCATCCAACCGCTGCACATACCAACACGGTAAGGATTCAATTTTTTCATCCAGGGTGTACCATCAGCCGAGGGCGGTGCAATAACAATGGCGTTTTTTAATTCCTGCCTGGTGGTTTCAGGTGTTACCCGCTTTACATGTACAAATTTGTAACCGAGAGTGTTCAGTACTTGCTGCATGTTATAGATGGCACCATGAGCGTACACCGTATCAGCGATGTCTTTCAACGCATCCAATACTCTTTGGGCTTTGCCTAAGCTATAAGCAAGCAATACAGAAGTCTTTTCCTGCTGCTTATTTTGCAGTACCCAATTTTGTATGTCTGCATAAATTTCTTGTTGTGGCTTCCATTTGTAAACTGGTAAACCGAATGTTGATTCTGTAATAAAAGTGTTACACTTAACGGGCTCATAAGCACCACTAATACCATCGTCTTCTGTTTTATAATCGCCACTAAAAACCCACACTTCTCCATTATACTCTACTCTTACTTGCGACGACCCGATTATATGACCCGCAGGATGAAGCGAAACTTTTACGCCGTTGATGAAATGCGTCTGATTCCATTCTGTTGTTTCATATTCACCTTCGCCCAGCCGCAATTGCAGAATGGGTTTTGTAAGTGTATGGCAAAGATATTTGCTACTGCCTGCACGAGCATGATCGCTATGGCCATGCGAAATAATGGCTTTCTCCACGGGTTTCCATGGATCAATGTAAAAATTGCCTGCAGGGCAGTACAATCCTTTATCTGTAAATTGAATTAACGCAGCCATCAAATTTTTCTAGAATGTAAAAAACCCCTGCAAAATGCAGGGGTTGTAAATTTAGCTATAACTTCCATTCGCCCTCATCTTCTTTATGCCAGTATTGAATTTTTTTAGCTTCAACCTTCAACATTACTATTCCAGGTGTTTCAATACCTTCGGGAAACCACATTTTTAAACTGTCCTGCCAGTGCTCCGCAAGCATACTTTTTTGTTTAATTATTTTTGCAATACCATACAGATGAATAAACAGCATTTCCTCTGTTTGAAAACTTAGACTTACGGATGGGTTTCTTTCAATTTGTTTTACCTTATCAGACTGCTCATAGGTAAAAAACCAGGAGTTGCCGTCAAATTCCACATCGCCGTTATTACTCATTGGTCTGCTAAATTGTCTACCACGGCCATCAAGCGTAAGCATCATACAGAAATCAAGTTGCCTCATCTTTTTTGCAATCTGTTTGAGTGTTTTGCTTTCCATAAAACCTTCCCGATTTTAGTTAAGATGATCCACGAGTGCCTTATCAGCAATTAAACCAGTGTGCTGTTTTCTTATTAAGATTTCTGCATCGGCACTTAAATCATCGGTATCACTCAGCGCTTTCTCATAAGATACCTGGGCAGCCTTTTCGCCACCTTTACAATCATTGATAACACCGTCTCTGTCATGGCCGGTGAAGACTGATTTTACATCCATCCAACCACGGTACACTTTGCCGAGTAAGGTTGTATCTGTTACGGGTTCTCCTCCATGCTCGTTTACAGCTTCATTTAAATCATGAATGTTTTCTGTACTGTTTTCTTTCAAAGCGGTAAATATTGATTTTAAGTCTTCGTCACCATCTTTCAAATTTTCAATGGCATTTTCGTAACCGACAATACGGTCATTGTTAATTTGTATTAAATCGTTTAATACTTCAATTGTTGATTCATTGTTTGTCATAAACTTGTTTTTTTATTTGTTATAAATGATAGAATAAATGATAAATAAACTTGACGAATATGATTTTGTAAAAATAATTTTACATAAAAGAAATTTATACCGTAAGCTTTCCTTCAATTCCATTGTCATCACTTTTAGAACCAGTAATGGCCATGAAACTCATTTTAATAAAGCTGATAATCTTACCATCTTTTGTGTCCCAGTAATCACTGTCAACAGGATCTATTGAAATAACCGAAACAGTGGGATCATCTTTACCATCGAACCATGCATTGGCAAATGCTGTCCAGTACTTTTCTATCGTTGGTTTATCTGTATGAATTTGTGCATAGCCACTAACTGCTAAAAATTGATACGTGCCGCTATTTTGAAAATACAAAGTCACCCTGTTGTTGTTTTCGATTTCGTTGTTCTTATGACTTTCTGTAGAACTGATAAACCAACATTTTCCTGTTTCATCCACCTCTTGTAAAGCCATCGGTCTCGAAGTGTGAGGAAATTGAGACAGGTTTGTACAAAACATACAGGTGCCCGCTTTCTCTGCCAGTTCTTTCAATTTTGCTATAGCTTCCTGGTTACTTAAATCTTGTCTCGGTGATTGTTCGTTTGAATGCATACTATCTTTTTTTTCGATGAATGAATATGTTTAAGCTGTTTTACCTGCAACTTATGGAACTTACTTTTTTTTGTTTATTTTTTTAGGTATCCTCTCCATAAACTTCCATAACAGTATTAATTTATGGTCATCTACCGGATAGTAAATCATTTTTAATTTTGTTGCCAACGGAATTACCAAAAACATTGTTTCAACAGCGGCCTCCGCTGGTTCTATAAAGAATACCATGTCAATCAGGAGTCCATTTATTTTTACCTTTCAACTCACAGGTAAGTCATGATTATATTCGATCAACAAACTCAACGAATAATTTTTAAACCAATTTGCATACCAAATAATGTTGTAATTGTGCCTCAAATTTTTTAAAATTAAAAGATATTTTATGGGGATTTTTTGCCACAAAAACGGCCGCACTTTAGATATCAATTACAGTTGGTTTATTTCTACAACGTAAATTCCTTTAGTTTTTCAAGGCATTTTTTCAAATCGATTCCCTTGCCCAATACGCCTGAAAAAATGTCGCCCATTTTTTTTATTCTTGGCAGGGCTGTTTCAATTGTGAATGCAGATGGCGTAAGGCCGGGCTTTACTTCCTTCCAATGCAACGGCATGGAAACGGTTGCACCGGCATGAGGCCGAAGACTATAAACGGACGCAATGGTCTGCCCACGACGGTTTTGCAAATAATCAAGGTAAATTTTATTGTTGCCTCTTTTTTGCAGACTTCTTTCCATACTTGTAATGTCGGACAATTCCTCATTTACCAGGATACATAGAAAATGAGCAAAATCTTTTACCTGCTCATACAAATATTTTTTGCCCATCGGTAAAAAAATATGAAGCCCTGTTGCACCGGATGTTTTGCAATAGCAATCTGCACCGGCTTTATCTAAAATAACTTTAAATGCAAGCGCAGTTTTGATCACTTGTTCAAAAGTGTTTTTTTCTGAAGGGTCAATGTCTATGATTAAATAGTCTGGTTTATCAAGCGACTTTATTCGGGAGTTCCACGGGTTCAATTCGATACAACCCAGATTATTTAAATAAGCTAGTGTTTGCTAATCGTTGCAAATAATATAGTCAATTTCTTTTTTGGCAGAGTCCGAATAAATTTCAATACTCTTTACCCACGCTGGTGCTTCATCACCTGCATCTTTATGAAAAAAGCCTTTATCTAAAATGCCATTGGGATTTCTTTTTAAGCTCTGCGGCCTGTCTTTTAAATAGGGTAAAATATAATCTGCTACTTGTTGATAGTAATCAATCACCATTCCTTTCGTAATGCCTTCATCAGGAAAGTAAATTTTATTCAGGTTGGTTGTATTCACTTTTATTTTTCCAAAAGTCTGGACTGCTTCGTTGGGCTTTTCCTGGGCTGGCACTTGTTTTTTTGGTGGTGATACTTTTTTTATGGATGTCATATTGATTTCTTTTACAGCTTTATCATTTCTTATTCCAAGAAAAATCGGATGTCTCATTTTACTGTCGGTCGTCCACGCTGTAAATTTTATTTCTGCAACCACCGTGGGCTTTAGCCAGGTAACCGATGCGTTTGTTTTCACCACTTTATCAAAGGGTGATTTTTTTTGAATCAGCGGTTTCAGCATTGTATATATTTCTTCCAGATTAGCGTCTGTAAATCCAGACCCGGTATGCCCAACATATTTTAATTTGTCGCCATCAGGGAGTGCCAAAACCAACGCACCAAAATATTTTCTTGACCCGCTAGGTTTAGTAAAGCCTGCAATAATTACTTCCTGCGACTTGTGGTATTTTATTTTTAACCAGCTTCCAGTTCTTGCGCCTGGATGATATAAGCTATCTGCTTTCTTTGCCATAATACCTTCCAGATCATTCTCCTTCGCAGCTTCAAAAAAGTCTTTTCCTTTCCCGATGATATGGTCCGAATACTTGACGACTGCATTTTTTGGTAATAGTTTTTTCAGTAATTCCTTTCTTTCAATTAAGGGCAATTCAAAAGTACTGTTTCCATCTAACGACAAAAGGTCGAATACGTAATAGCAAATGGGATATTGAGTGTTGTCTTCATAATGTTGCAGCTTCTGGAAATCGGATTTACCTTCTTCATTGAGTATCACTATTTCGCCATCCAGTACAGCATCATGTTTTATTTTTTTTAATTCCTTAGTCACTAACGGGTAATCATTGTTAAAGCTGTTGCCGTTTCTTGAATACAAAAAAATATTTCCATCTTTAATTTCGCTGATGGCCCGGTAGCCATCCCATTTTATTTCAAATATCTAGTCTTTATCATCAAAGGCATTGTTTGATTCTTTAGCCAGCATCGGTTGAATGTAATTACTTAACTTTTCCCGGCTGCCCTTGCTTACCGGGTAGAATTTTTTTTTTCGGGTTTGTTGTTTGCTGCTAACCATTTATTGATAGGGGAATTTTTTACTGTTTCTTCTTCGCTATCATAGGCCCGGCTTACGGCATGTTCATCTTTATGTTTTATCAGCAGCCAGGCGTTTTCTTGTTTGCTTTTCAATTTAACTAAAGCAAATTCTCCCTTTAATTTCTTGCCAAATAAAATAAATTTCAGGCTGCCTGCGTTTAATCCTGTTTCTAATTTTTTTTCTGCATCCTTTCCGGAACTTTCAATATCGGTGTACTTTCCATTGTCCCATATTTCTACTATACCGGCACCGTAACCTTCCGGTATCACTCCTTTAAAATCTTTGTACGAATAAGGATGATCTTCCACCATCATGGCCAGTCGTTTGTCACCGGGGTTCATAGATGGACCTTTTGGTACGGCCCAACTTTTTAATACGCCATCCATTTCCAACCGTAAGTCGTAATGCAAGTGGGAAGCTTTGTGCCGCTGGACAACAAAGGATAAGGTGGCGCTATTTTTTTTCAGGATCGCTTTTGGTTCCGGTGTTACGTCAAAATTTCTTTTCGCTGTATATTTTACTAAGCTCATATCAGGATACTTTTTTTCGTTTTGTATTCAGGCTTTCTGTTAATTGAGCCATCAAATCTTTTGCTTTGCTGTGTACCACTTTTAACGGAGAGCTGGTTGTTGTTTTCTTCCCCTTAGCTTTTGCTTTAATCGTTTTTAATAATTGGGCCGTGTATTGGTCTTTGTATTTGCTGATGGTAAACTTCCCCGATAATTGATTGATAAGAGAAATAGCCATTTTAAGCTCCGCAGGCTTTACAGTAGATTTTAATGGTAGTTCTAGTTCCTTACTATTGCGTATTTCTTCTGCAAAACGCATCTTGGTTAAAATCAGCGCTTCGCCAGAAACTTTAATGATCGCCAGGTTTTCTTTGTTTCTCATTACAAAAGTGGCTACACCTACTTTGCCTGTTTTTATCAAAGCCTCTCTTAGCAATGCATACGCCCTAACCCCTGATTTTTCCGGCGCAAGGTAATAGGGCATTTCATAATACATGCTGTCTATTTCCTGTTCCATCACAAAATCTGTTATTTCAATCACTTTCGTTTTTATTGCATTGGCCGCTTCAAAATCTGCAGTTTCCAGCACCACATAATTTTCATTTAGTTTGTAGCCTTTCACTATGTTTTGGTTATCCACTTCCTTACCCGTTTTCTCATTTACCCTCATAAAACGGATATTGGAATGGTCCTTCTTATCCAGCATATCCAAATCCAGTTCGCTGGGCTGGGTTGCGCTAAATAGCTTCACTGGTATATTCACAAGGCCAAAGCCAATTGTACCTGTCCATAATGATCTCATATAAATTGATTTGATGATAGGTTGAGTTGATTAGACTGATTTTTTTTGTACGATCCGTTAGCTATCGGATTACACGAATTTTACGAATTGCTGGTGTTAGTGTAATTCTAAAATTTTCATTACTATTTTCTCTTCGGCTGTTAAGTCTGTTGTCTCATCATTTACTTCAATGGTCTCTAACTGTTGTATGTATTTTTCCAAACTTTTATTTTCGTACATATCAATAATACCTGGATGCACATAGTATTTTTTACAAACGGTTCGGGTATTGCCCAGCTCTTTTGAGACTTTGTCCAAAGCCTCCACTATTATTTTTTTTGATTCCGTTACGGTATCATAAAATCCCAATTCTTTAAAGGCTAATAAGGCATGTACAGTTCCTGCCCATGTCCTGAAATCCTTTGCAGTAAAATCACTGCCCGCAATGCCTTTGATGTATTCATTGATCATACCTGAGTCAATTGATTTGTGTTTACCGTAATCATCATAATACTGGAATAATTCTTTTCCTGGAATATCCCTGCATTGCTTTACAATCGCAGCCAGTTTTTTGCTTTTGATGCTGATATTATGATGTACACCTTTCTTGCCCTTAAAGGCAAATTGTAAAGTTGCTCCGTTAACTACTACATGTTTATCTTTCAAAGTACTCAGCCCAAATGAGCCGTATAATTTTTCATAAAAGTTATTTCCAATTCTGATATGGGTTCTTTCCATAAGGCTTACTACTGTAGCCATTACTTTGGGCATAGGCAGTCCTGGCAAGGCCAAATCTTTTTCTAATTGCAAACGTATGGTTGGCAATACTTTGCCAAACTCATACAAACGAAAAAATTTTGTTTGATTGCGAAAGCTATTCCAGAGTGCGTGATACTTGTATTGCTTTCGTTTCTTCACATCTAAGCCAGTAGCCTGCAGGTGACCATTGGTTAAATTGCAGATCCATACCTGTACCCAGGCTGGTGGTATCACCAGACTTTTGATACGTTGCAAACTGTCTTTGTCTGTTATTCTATTTTCGTTAGCCCGGTAAAGAAAATAATTGCCTCTTTTTATACGTTCAATGCCCGGCTCTGTATCTGTTACATATTTCAAGTGAACCGCAGCAGCAGTTTTTGCGGGGTCGTTGACGATGCCCGCAATCTTTTTCCGGGGAATCTTTTTTATATCTGCTGTAATCATTTTATTTGTTTAACCATTTACAATTTCACCACCATTTGGATGTATTACCTGGCCTGTAATGTAGGTACCATCGCTGCTTGCCAAAAACAAATAGGCTGGTGCCACTTCTGCCGGCTCACCTGCTCTTTTCATTGGTACGTCACTACCATGTTTTGCTACTTTTTCAGGTTTAAAACTGGCTGCAATCAATGGTGTCCATATTGGACCGGGAGCCACAGCATTTACCCTTATTCCTTTTTCCGCAAGGCTGGCAGACAAGCTCCTGGTAAAAGAAACAATGGCACCTTTGGTAGCTGAATAATCTATTAAATCTGCACTGCCCCGATAAGCAGTAACCGAAGTGGTATTGATGATTGAACTGCCTTTTTCCAGATGAGGTAAAGCCGCTTTCGTAATCCAAAACATTGAGAAAATATTGGTTGCGAAAGTCTTTAATAAATTACTGGTGGTGACATCCAGCAAGGATTTAGTTTCGTAATGTATGGCAGCATTGTTTACCAGTATATCAATTCTTCCAAATGCTTTAACCGTCTTTTTTACCGAAGCAATGCAAAAACTTTCCTTACTAATATCACCGGGTAATAAAAGGCATTTCCTTTTATATTTTTCTTCAATTTCAGTTTTAACCCCTTTAGCATCGGTGTGTTCATTTAAATACACAATCGCAATGTCTGCACCTTCCTTTGCAAATAGTAAAGCTACAGCCTTGCCTATTCCACTGTCGCCACCTGTAATGTAGGCGATTTTATTGTTTAGTTTTCCTCCTGCTGTTTCAATGGATGGTGCCGTTATTGGTTCCGGACTCATTTTGGATTCTATGCCCGGCCTGCTTTGATGTTGCGGCTTACGGAGATTCTTTTTTGGAGTTGCTTTCTGCATAATATGTACTGTTGATGATTGTCAATAGAAATATTTGTTAGAAATATTTATGCCTTTTTTTAAAACAGTCATGTCCACAAAAATGAGCATTAAAGTGAGGAAATTGTTCCACATTCCATTGTGTAAACTTTTAAAAACGATTCGAAAAGTAAATGGTATATCATTTGTAAATACTTTATTAAACATTTTGTATGACAACTAAAGATTCCGACATTACTTTTATTCAGGACAAAATTATGGACATTAAATATGCTATGTTCAGCAACAATCTTAATCCGGAGTTTTGCCTTTTTAACAACGTAATAAAAACTATAAAAACTGACAGTGATGGAAATATTTGGTTTTTCACCTCATGCAGGGGTGCTTATGCGAAGAATACTATTGGGCAATTTTTCACTCGCCTTGACTACTATCAAAAAGGCAGAGACTTCCGTGTACATATTATTGGAGAGTCGACCATTGTTGAAACCGATACTGATGTTAATGCTGCCGAGATAGACAATAGCAATATCGTTCTGGTAAAGTGTAAAATTATGCACGCAGAGTATGTTGAGTTTAACAGACCACATAATATTTCGTTTAAACAAAAAGCGTCAAAATTTATCAACGATTTTTTCTTTTCAAATGCTTCCCGTCAATTTGATTTTTCTTCTCCTTCTCCAACAAAATGGTTTTAATGGGTCTGTTTTTTAAACACAAATACCAGTAAGTATCTGACAATCGGGCAGTTTTATGTGCTCGTACCCTAAGTCACAAAGTTTATAGATGTATAGGCTGGAAAGCCGCTAGCATTCACTATTGGTAGTTTACACTTTACTTAAAAAAGATTAAAACAGGCAGGCTCGCAAATATGCCGCTGGCTTGCGCACACTGTTGCAACAGACCTAATCAGCACCCGGTAAAACAAAAAGCCCCGACACAACAAAAGAATAGGGGGCGTTGAAGGATTTTTAGCCTGATCCATTTTATTTTATCTGTTATTGCTATCCTTACTATTAAACACTTTCGTTGGAGGTAAGTGGTATTGTTAATCAATGACTATGTATTCACCAGTTGAAAAATCTGCCGATAAAATTTGTTGCAATTTTTTTTGAAGAATCTTTAAGTCGTTGGGCTTGGTGAGGAAGAATATTGCCCCCAAATCTTTCGCCAACTCCTTGTCACGAATGCTATTGGAAGTAGTGAATATGCCAACTGGAACTTTATTCAACGCATTTTCTTTTTTGAACTGGGTTAGAAATTCAAAGCCATTCATAACTGGCATGTTAAGGTCCAGGAATATTAAATCTGGTAAAGATGCGCTCGCTTTTAATTTATTGAGTGCAATCTTTCCGTTTGTTGCAGTTTCACAATGCAGCGTTGGATTAATAGATTCGATTGAATCCTTAAAGAAAAAATGATCGTCTTCATCATCATCAATTAATAATAATTTGTTCATGTTACAGGTATGTAAATAGTGAATGTAGAACCAATACCGGGTACTCCTTCTGCTACAATAAAACCATTGTGATTTGCCACAATTTTTTTTACGATGGCCAAACCAATGCCTGTTCCTGAATATTCTTGCCTGCCATGCAGCCGCTGAAATATTGTAAAAATTTTAGTTGCATATTCTTTTTCAAAACCAATACCATTGTCTGCAATTTTTATTTCGTGATATTCTTTTTGAGTCGCTGACGGCCAATCTATTTCTTTTCCGTCCACGATTGAAGCAGTAATTATGATATATGGTTTAATTTCCGGTCTGTTATATTTTATGGCATTGTCAATTAGATTTGTAAAAAGTTGGGAAAGTTGAATGGGTGATCCATTGATTGTTGGCAGATTTCCTTTTTCAACGATCGCTTGTTTTTCGTTAATGCTCAATTGAAGATCGTTTATGAATTCTGCTACAATCTCATTTAAATCACATGGCTCAAAAACGACTTCGGTTACAGATGCCTTAGAAAAATCAAGCAGCGACACAATAAGATTTTGCATACGTTCGCCTGCTGAAATCATGCGATTAAAATAATCCTGTGTTTGATCTGAAAATTTTTCGTTTTTTAGAATGAGTTTCCCAAAGGTTTGTATTTTTCTTAAAGGTTCCTGTAAATCGTGGCTGGCAACATAGTTGAAAGATTCAAGTTCTGCATTTGCATTTTCAAGAGCAAGATTTTTCGTTTTCAATATTTCGCCCGCTAAAACATTTTCAGTTACATCCCGGCTGATAGCCATCACTCCATATATTTCTTTTTCATTTCTTAGTGGGATAAAATCTAAATCGAAATATTTATTTCCATAAAAAGACTTGTAATTTTTTTGAGAAATGATATTTCCTTGTAATGCCGAAAGGGCATTGGCATAAGTACCATTATGATGCACATGTGGAATCACTTCGTCCATTGGTTTCCCAATAACACCATCAGGGAAATGTTCTGCTAAGGTATTGTTGGCTGCTTTATTCATAGTTAAATACCGAAGTTGTTTGTCGAATACGATGATCAAATCAATGGATGAATCAATGAGGGTTTCAATAAAAATGTTGCGCTCAGTTAATTGTGCCGTTCGCTCATTTACTTTTTTTTCTAATTCTTCACTGGAATTTTTTTGTTCGGTAATATCAGTATTGGTTCCTATCCATCGCTCAACACGTCCGTTGGTATCTTTTACAGGATAGGCTTGTGTGAGAAACCAACGGTATTCCCCATCGTACCTTCGGAGTGGGAAGATTAACTCATATGCTTTATCTTTTGTCCATAATTGTTTTGATAGCTGTAATATTTTTTCAACATGATCGGGATGATGCACTTTTTGCCATCCCCAACCTTTCATCTCTTCAAGTGTGAGTCCTGTATATTTTAGCCATCGCTGGTTATACCAATAAATTGACCCCTCGCCATCGGCGATCCAGGCAAGGTTTTGAATGCTGTCTGCAAAAACTCGAAATTGCTCTTCGCTTGCTTCAATTTTTTCTTCGGTTTGTTTGCGTTCTGATATATCTGTAAAAAGAATGGCTACTTTTTTATTTCCGGCATCGCCTAACTTAAAAGCGTACACTTCAAACCATCGGTTTAAATCTTCGCTGCGATCGATAAATCGGTTTGCCTCACCTGTTAAAGCAACTTTGCCATACATTTGAAACCAGCGGTCTTCCATGTTGGGATATATTGATTTCATTGTTTTGCCTACAGGATTTGGTGTGCCTGTTTGCTTTTCGAAAATGGGATTGGCTTCAATAAAAAGATAATCCACAGGATTATTATCATCATCAAAAATCACTTCAATAATGCAAAAACCCTGGTCCATGGTTTCAAAAATGCCCCTGTATTTTTCTTCGCTTGCTTTTAGTTGCAAGGCTGCTTCTTTCTGTTCCGTAATATCAATGCTAATTCCTGTAAGTGTTTCAGCTTCTCCCTTATCATTGTAATAATATCTTCCAACAGAACGTATGAAACGGATTGCCCCATCATTTACTCTGTTAATAGAATACTCTGCTTCGTACACTAAATGATTATCTTTTGCCTCTTCTAATTTTTCAAAAGCTTTTTCTTTATCCTCAGGTAAAATAAGTTTATGCCAGTCATCAAAAGTGATTTCTGTTCGATATTCATCATACCCCCACATTCTATTGTGCAAGGGACTCCATTTTACCTTTTGTGTTTTCATATCTGTAGACCAGGTGCCCACATTTGCAGAATCGGTAGCAAGTTTTAGGTGCGATGCCATTAGCCGCATTGAAGTTTCGCTTGCTTCAATTTGTTTGCGTGTAATCACCTGTTCGCTAACATCATAGGCAAAAACTAAAATGCCCTCTGTTTCTCCTTTGACATTTGCAAAAGCCTGGTAAGTGAAATTCATAAAAATGGGTTCCAGTTTATCATTGCCCCTATTCAACATAACGGGGGTTTCTTTCCCGGTAAATGTCTCGCCCGTTTTATATACATTATTAAGCATTTCACTAAAGCCCTGCCCGGCTATTTCGGGCAGCGCTTCAAGTAAACTTTTATTGATGATATCACGGTTGCCAATAAGCTCCATGTAAGCGGGGTTGGCAAATTCAAATACATGTTCAGGACCTTTAAGAATGGCAAGCACTGCAGGTGCCTGTGTAAAGAAATCGTGGAGTGATTTACGCTCTTGTTCTGAGCGTTTTTCTTTTGCTTCAATTATTTTACGGGCATTCACAACATCTGTTACTTCTGTCCCTATTAATATGACGCCATTAATTTCATTGTCCAAATCACGCAAGGGCTGATAAATGGAATTGAAATAAGCGGTGTTTGGTTTTCCGGTGCGTTTAAGTTGAACGGCTATTTCATCTGCCACAAAAGGTTCACCAGTAATAAATACATCGTCGAGTATTTTTTTTAATCCGTCTTCCAATTCCGGCAATACTTCAAACAGTGGTTTGTTAATTACTTCCTCGTACGTTTTACCCCACAATTCGAGTGCTTTTTCGTTCATTGTTTCTACAATAAAAGAAGGGCCGCTAAAAGTGGTGATCAGCACCGGTGCCTGCACGATCAGGTTGCGGAACTTGGCTTCGCTTGCTTCAATTTTTTTACGGCCATTTACTGTTTCGGTTATATCCTGGCAAAGTGCCAGCACACCAATAATAGTTCCATCAATTTCTTTATAAGCCTGGTAAACAACATTTAAATAGCCTTCAACTATTTTTCCATTTACTACTACACTATAGGGTTGGTCGTATGTGTAAAGCGACTCGCCGGTTAGCCTCACTTTGTTCAAAATGGGGCGGAAGTAATCTTCCGCATGGGGTATTACATCAAATAAAGGTTTGCCCAAAAGATCAACTGGTTTTAATTCAATAAGGCGGCCGTATGCTTCATTGACTACCTCTACACGCATGGCTTCACCGCTCAAAACAATAATGCCAACATTGGCTTCACGAATCAAATTTTGAAAGCGCCCTTCACTTTCCTTTAATGCCTTTATAGCTTTTATTTTTTCAGTGGTTTCGAGTACGGTCACCAGCACTCCACCTACTTCACCATCCTCTAACCGGAGCGGACTGTAAGAGAAATCAAAAACACATTCTTCTAAGAAACCATTCCTGTTTAATTGCAAAGTAAAGTCGTGCAAGCGAACCGGTGTACCCTGCATCACACCTTCAAACATTGGCCCTATAGTAGGCCATATTTCTGCAAAAGTTTGGCGTGTGCTAATACCCAATGCCTGCGGATGTTTGGTAGTGCCCAGAATAGGACGGTAACCATCGTTATACAATTGAATATAGTCGTTGCCCCAGGCTATGTACATACCAAAAGGACAATCGAGCATAATATTTACTGCGATACGCAAACTTTGCGGCCATGTATCAGGACTGCCAACAGTAGTTTTTGACCAATCAAATGACCGAATAAGTTCTCCCATTTCGCCACCGCCTGAAAGAAATTGCAAAGATTTAGACATTGATTTTTGTTGTATCACCTGTTAAAAATAGTACTTTATTACTTTCCCGAAAGTTTTTCCACCGATTGTAAAGGCAATGAATGCGTTGCCTTTTGAAAAACATTGCTAAGTTTTTGAAGGAAGCCCTGTTGTTCTTTTTAAGCAAAATACTGGAACAAATTTTTTCCAATTTTTTTTATTATCGTTTAATTTTTCATAAACAATATTTACAAATTCACATGTGTAGATAGCTTTTCCGGAGTTCCCCGCAAAGGTAAGATTGATGAAACGTAATAAAATAAGAGTATTTGGGTTTATAGATTATTTTAGTTTCCGCTCTTTTTTGTGCATGGGCGGTGTAACACCCACCATGGGGAACAATTTAACATGTTTCTCCCCAAGGAGTTAATCGAAATTAATTATATAAATAGTTATTAGGTAAAAACACGGCGTAGCATTTTCAAAAAAGCAGGCAGCCAATAATGTGGCTCAATCGGTTGAAATAAGATTACACTTTGTAAAAGTGGAGTAATCATTTTAAAAGAAGGTTGTTACACAAATTGAACACGGGTAATAATTAAATTTTCAGAAGCGGATTACTGTGATTCTTTAGAGGTACTACCAGAATTGATAGGAAAGTGGAATCCGATATAATTATTTGCCTGATGCTGCAATAATTCATTCACGAGAGAAAACCTATTACCAACTGTTTCCATTGTATTTCCGAAAAGCTCAAAATTTCAACATTTGCAGTTACTTTGTTTCTTGTAGCGTCAATCATACTTTCTGGATCTTCATTTGGCTTTTCGTTTCTTCCGTGGATTTCTGCAGTTATGCGGCATTCTTCTTTCTTAACCTAATGATAAAAGTACTGGTAGCTTATTTATCAGAAAAATGGGCTATGGCTGCTTTGTCAATTTGCGGACTGGACGCAGGTTGACGGTAATGCTTAATAAATCGGTATCATTTATTTTATCTGAAAATCTGGAAATATGCTCATTTTGCACCCAGTCATATCCTTCACCAGCTACAAGTCCTGGTCCTGGTATATCAATTTTGAAATAATCATACTGCTTTACCAATTTGGTTATTTCTTTGTTCAAATAATCACAGAGTGTAAAATTTGCTTTTAAAAATTCTTCACAAATATTTTTCCAATATTTATATCCAATAAACGATTGGATGCAAGTTGAAAAAGATGAACCGCCTGTTGGTTACTGATACCTTTTATTTGAACATAAATCGTTAGACCTGCCTCCTTCTTTTTGCTTCGGAATTATTTTAACTGCCATAAGTTATTCCATCAACATTTAAAAATTCCAATAACTGCAACTCCCTTTCTGTGGAAATAAATACCCGGTATCAACAGTTTTTGTTTGATAATTGGAGAGGTATAAATTTTGTTTATCTAATCAAATTAAAAAAAGTTTTAAATCGCAAACTGAATAAATATGACACAAAATGCTACCCTCTTTAGAGTCAACGGTTGATTATTGGTTTAAGCCATTGGCGTATGCACTGATATTGCTGAGGGAACAAGGAACACCAATGGCATTCTACCCATGCTTGAATGGTGCAGATTATAAAGATGAAAAAGAAGGGATCGAAATCAAAATCTCCCTGGCGAAGGTGGCAGAGTTAGATCAATTATTAATGGTAAGAAAAGAACTCGCTTACGGCAACCAGATAGATTATTTTGACCATCCAAATGTGATTGGATGGGTAAGACAAGGATTAGAAGAAAGGCCCAATGCCGGCTGTGCTGTAATAATGAGTAACGGAGCAGATGGATATAAGGAAATGGATATGGGGCAACACAATGCCAATAAGAATTTCCATGATGTTACCGGGCATTTCTCGGGTTCTTTAATTACAGGTGAAAACGGAATTGCTATGTTTTTAGTAAAAGGAAATTCAGTTTCTGTATGGATTATCAGCAATTAAATGCTTTCATTTCAATTTATTTTTATGAAGAAACAATAACGATAGTTCATCCCGTTAATGTTCATTTATCGAATGAAAATCATGTGGGTCACCCACTTGCGGGTAGTTTTAAATTTGCCGAAGGGCCGTTTTGGCATCCTGGAGATTATCTGAAGATTAGTGACATTGCACTGAACCGGATTTTTCAAATATACCTTAATGGTGTTATGCATGTTTCTTTGCATAATAGAGGAGGGATGTGTATTCGTTATAAAAACCTGTCTGATATGATTGGGTCAAACGGACTTGCTTTGGTTAGTGAAAATAATCTTATTTTTTGCCAGCATGGTAATCATAGCATAGCAAAAATGGATAAAGCAAAAAACATAACATAATTGTGCAGCAGCTTTAATGGCAAGCCATTTAATAGTCAGAACGATATTGTAATAAAATCGGATGGGGCAATATTTTTTACCGACCCTTCCTACGGACTATGCAATCAAGCATTAAACCCAGCCGGATTGCAGCATCATCGTGGGGCATATCGTTTTTTTGATAACCAACTTAGTTTGCCTGGCACAGATTTGAAATATCCTAACGGCCTGTGTTTGTCGAATGATGAAAGATATTTGTTTGTAAGCAGTAAGCATCCTGACGAAAAAATAATCGATCAGTATGAACTATCAGTCTATGGCGAAATTGGTAAAGTAATCGGGAATAAGGTGATGTAGTTGTAGTATTTTATCTGTTAAGCCATAAAAAGTTTTATTAAAAGAGTTTAATAGTTCATTGGCTTCATTTGGATTTCTTCGCTCTGAACAACAAATAACAAAGCATACAGCCAATGCAAAGTCCTAAAAACATGTAGTAAACAAAGTTTGCAGGCTCAGTCGGGTATTGATTGTTGTTGCTAAAATTTGCCATTGGATTCTTTCTCAAACTCGTGTAGTAAGAAGCAACCGAATTTTGTCTGATCCAAATTGCAACCACCATTAAAACCAACACCACTAAAACGGATACCGCTTTTTTATTCAAAGCAACAATTGGCGTTACACGCCACAAAAACAATAAGAAAACAGGGATTAGCGCAAGAGCGATTGCAAAGAGCAGCGATGTATCCAATTTTTGATCAACTTCGGTTATATTAAATATGATACCTGCCACTTTTGGCTCAAAGAAATTATAGATCTTTTCAAAAGTAAATTTTCCGGTTATAAAAAGAGCTATTGAAACAATTGCTGTTTGAGTGAGGACTGCTTTAGAGTATTTCATCGGTGTGGGTGATAACTTCCGGTATTTAAAAATTAGTAAAATGTTGCATCCGACAATTCTTCCGAAGTCGTCGCCGCTAAATTAATGAATAAATGCTGACAGGCATTTGAAGTAAATAAATTAGTCATTGCAGCAGCGAAGAAATTTTGAGACACGAATGATTGGTACACGAATATTTTTTGGCACGAATTACACGAATTTTTTTGAAAAACGAATTACACGAATTTTTACGAATTGCACGAATTAATTGTTAGAATGAGATTGACTTTCTTAAGCAAAATTATAGGTGGTACATAAAGTAAGATGTAATATCGGTAATTTTAAGCGGCTGGGATACCACCCCTTGCAACGAATGAGAGACTTGATAACTTTAAACGATCTGAATACAACCATAGTGTAACTTTGAGCAATAAAAAAGTAATTAAAATATAGGCATTTCAATTCGTGAAATTCGTGCCTTAAAAATTCGTGTTAAAAAACTCGTGTTAAAAAAATCGTGTTAAAAAAATCTTGAAATAAATACATCCACCATGATTAAAAATTACCGCTGGGGCATACTCGGTGCCGGACACATCGCAGAAAAGTTTTGCACCGCACTTACCTATACCGAAGGTGCCGAAGTATATGCAATTGCATCAAGAGATATGGACAAGGCTGCAGCATTTGCCAGCAAACACCAGGCAACTGTAAGGTATGATAATTATGAAGCCCTGATGAAGGACGAAAATGTTGATATCATTTATATTGCCACCCCTCACGTATTTCATCCGGAACAGGCCATTGCTTCTATGAACCACCAGAAGCCGGTGCTTTGCGAAAAGCCCTTGTCGCTCAGTTACGATCAAACAAAAGCGATGATAGATGCAGCAGATGAAAACAAGGTGTTTTTTATGGAAGGCATGTGGACAGCATGTATGCCTTTTATAGATAAAATAAGACAATTAATAAAGGACGATGTGATTGGAGCGCTGCAATATGTATCAGCCGATTTTGGTTTCAATGCACCCGTTAATCTGGAAGGCAGGTTATATAAAAAAGCATTGGGTGGTGGCGCCATGATGGATGTGGGTGTTTATCCATTGTATTTAGCCACTTCACTGTTAGGTATGCCCGAACAAATAAAAGTAATTTCAAAACTGGCCGAAACTGGTGTGGATGAATATACCAACATCGCCCTACAGTATACAACAGGCGCAACTGCCCATTTAATTGCTGCCATCGTATTTCAAACGAATATTGAAGCAACCATCATTGGAACTAAGGGTAGGATCAATATTAAAAATCC
>JBBQKO010000020.1:0-27748 GCA_038327005.1 Chitinophagales bacterium
ATAGTGGCAGTTGTCTTTTTGAAATCAAGTGTAAAACTAAAGGTAGAACCTTCATCCAATTTACTTTCTACCTTGATTCTTCCGTCTTGTTGTGTCACCAGTTGCTTTGCGATGGATAATCCCAGGCCCGTTCCGCCATACAACCTCGCAGTGCTAGTAGCGGCCTGTTGAAAATCGTCAAAAATTGGCTCTATTTTATTTGCTGCTATCCCGATTCCCGTATCGGTAACTGAAAACTCAACGGTGGCGTTGTCTTTATTTTCCTTCAAAAGCTTTATCGCTACGGTGATTTTACCAGTGTTAGTAAACTTAACAGCATTGCTTACGAGGTTTAGCATTACCTGGTGTAACCTAAGCGGATCGCCCATTAATATTGCTGGAATATTGTTGTCATAATCTACAACCAGTTCGAGGTTCTTACCGTGAATTTCTGTTTCAAATAAATGCATTAGAGAAGTAACCGATTCAACTATGCTGAAAGGGACTTGCTCAAATGTCATCTTACCGGCATCCACCTTTGCTAAATCAAGTATATCATTTATCAATACAGTTAAGGTATCGCCGCTTAATTTAATAGCAGCCAGATATTGGTTTTGTTTTTCGGATAGTTTTGTTTTCAAGAGCACATTGGTAAATCCAACAATTGCATTTAATGGTGTACGAATTTCATGACTCATATTTGATAAAAAGCGTTGTTTTGATTTTACCGCATCCTCTGCCAATATTACTGCTGCTTCTGCTTTTATTTTAGCCGTTTCCGCTTTTTGGGTGGCTTGTTCCGCATAATTTTTTGCTTCAGTTAAGTCTTTTTCAAAACTTTTTTGTTCGGTAATAATTCTTGCAACTACCACAGCACCAATAACCTTTCCCATATCGTCTTTATAAAGCGAGCCGTTAAATAAAACATCAGTCAGTTCTTCATCAATAAGCACCAGGGGGTAACTGGTTACAAATCCTTTTTCAAAAACTTCCTGATAAATTTCACGTGCTTTCTGTGGATCTGTAAAATATACTGCGAAGTCGCTACCAATTAATTCCGCCCGTGTTTTGCAGGTAATGATAGCCATTGCTTCATTCACATCGGTTATTTTACCCGCAGTACTAATAGTAATCAGCGGGTCTAAACTTGCTTCAATTAAACTTCGTGCATATTGAGCATTCAATAGGTTTTTCGATAGATTTAATTCGAGGTCATCTTTTTTCATCAGAATTATTTTTTACAAGCTTACCAGGGTCTTTCTTTGTAAACGGCTTTCAGATTTTGAATTTAAAATCTTAATTGCCTGACTGTCGATCATTACTTCAATATTTAAAGCATGCATGGCCCGTTTAGTAATTCCGTTGCAATCGACTTTCAGCAACGGATGTAGATTGTTAATTGTGAAGGCCATTTAAAAGTCCGTAATGTCACGATACGCAAATTTCCTTTGATTTAAAAGATTACACTTACATAACATTGGATTTAGTTTACATAATTCACATGTGAAGGTAAAGGGTGAACTTCTGCCTTTGCTGGAGTTTAATCAAATTATTTTTAAATTCTTACAATCACCAAAGGTGTTTTCATAGGCTGTTGTTGTGTTCAATTAAATAGTTTTAAAATTCCTGCAATCACTGTTTCTGTTTAATCTACACTTCTGCGCCTGGCTAAGTTTTTAGGGGCATACCAACAGGGCTGATCATTCAAGTTGTTTTGTAAAGACAGTTTTCTTTTCTGGTTAGCGCTTCGGCTGTTGGTCGGCGACACAACAGCAGCATGTCGGGATAGGTGAAGTTTTTAGGGGCATACCAACGTGACTGATAAAATTGATACGTTTTTGGATTGCCCCTTGCCTTTCTGGGGTTCCAGAGAATTTGTTTGGTGACTGGGCAAAATTATGCCCATTCTGGTGCGGAGATCAAATGCTGTGATGGATTTAATATCGCATATAACACGGCACAGGATTTTCTTAGCTTTAATTCATAAATCATAGGTTATTGGTTGTTAGCAAAATTTATTTGGAGCAGACAGTTTTTTGTTTCAGCGATCTGCTTATCAATACTAGCCTGTCATTTCATCACCGGTAATCGCATTACCTTATAAAAAAAATTATGGAAAAAAATTTGAATAGTAAAGAAGCTGTAGAGAAACTAAAGGCGCTGATCAATCAAACCGGCACATGTATGTTTTTTACCAACATACAAGCTGGTGTGTACAATACCCGGCCAATGGTAATTATTGAAGTGGACGGAAACGGCACCTGTTGGTTTTTTACCAATAAAAACTCAGCAATGGCCAGCGATATCGAAAAAGACAGTCATGTACACCTTGTATTTTCAAACCCAATAAAAGAAAGTTATCTGGATCTTAGAGGTCGTGCAAGTATCCAGCACGACCGGAAATCAATTGAAGAGAAATGGAATCCCATTGTGAAAGCCTGGTTTCCGCAGGGAACGGATGATCCGGAATTGTGTCTGATTAAAGTAAAAACCGATGAAGCGCATTATTGGGATAACAATAATACAAAAATGGTGGAAATCCTAAAAACGGTAGCCTCCATAGTATCGGGAAAGCAGCCATCAATCGGTGTTCATGGAGATTTGTTGGTTTAAAGACCAGCATAGTGAAATCAAATTTTTAGTAAAACTAAAAGACCTGTAGATTCAATTTCTACAGGTCTTTCAATATGTTATCTGAGATATTTTACTTTTAGAGATACTGTTCAATGTCGTTGAAAGAGATTGGCTTTTCCAAAATTTTTATTTCAATGCCCAACTCTTCTCGGAACTCGGTCGGCGCATCGTGAGCACTGATTAGTGTAATGTGCATGTCCGGATACTGTTGATGAATGTTTTTAGCGAAATCCCAGCCCATGCCATCCGGCAAATTATTGTCGAGTAATAAAGAATCGGGTTTAACAGCGTTCATTTTTTGAAAGCCTTCGCTAAGTGTGTGCGCTATGTAAACTTCATAATTTTTCCTGGTAAGAAAAAGTCTAATCATTATACATAAATCAATCTCGTCATCAACAATTAATACTCTTTTCATATAAAACTATTTTCTAAAATTGTGCCAGTTGCTTTTGCTGTATATTTAGTTACGATGTAGATAATATTACTCAATTATTACGTTGAAAAATGCTGTTCCCCATTTTCATTCAATAATCCCATAAATACCACTGGCAAAAGAGGTTGATACGCTGTTAGAATACAACTTGCTTTTTGCAAACTCCTCCGGTAAAACTAACAAGCGAATTCATCTAAAATAAAAACGGCATTTTTTTAAAAAAATTGTCTGCGGCGTTGATGGTGATTTACTTTTAGTGATCTGGTGATTATGATACAGTTTTTAATCAAACTTCAAGATACCAAAAGGTGTAAGTGGTTTTTTAAAAATCCACTTTTTACATGGGCTGTTTTATTCAAATACCCCACCAGCATTGACATTCATTGCGTTTCAAATTATTCTTGCAGATATTTAATTGTTTTCGATTAAAGTAGCCGTATTAAACCAATAGTTACACATTTGTCGAATGGTATCTACCAAGGTGTCGTAGCTCACGGGCTTAATAATATAGGTATTTGCTCCCAGGTCGTAGCAGCGGTTAACTTCCAACTGGTTCTTGGTAGTACTAAATACCACTACCGGAATTTTGCGATACAACTCATGGGATTTAATTTTTTTCAATACTTCCCGGCCATCCATCTTAGGCATATTTAAATCTAACAATATCAATTTCGGATAATTGTAAACACCATTCTTTTCGGTAACAGCTTCCAAATAATTGATTACTTCTACACCGTTTTCAACATAGCTCACCTCTTCTGTTATACCAGTTTCTTCCAATGCTGTTTTCATCAGATACCTGTCATCGATATCATCTTCAGCAATTAAAATATAGCGTTTGTTCATTTATTTTTTTTTTGTTTAGCCTAAAGGTTTACAACTGCAACACGAATACCAGCAAATAATGCAGCAAATTAAAGAAAATAAAATCAGGGAAATTAATTTTTAATGCCGGATTAAAATACAATGCCATGATACCAAACAATAAACATTCGCAGATTTTGGCACATTTTTATCGTTGTATCAATTACTTTAAAATAAACAAATGATGCAAGACAATAATCTACCAGTTAAATTGCCGGTTCCGAATGAGGAGAAAGAAGGCGTGAAACAACAAAACGAAGCACTTTCTGAAGCAAAACATGACCCGGCAGTTAAAGAGGCGTTGAAAAAAGAAAATTCTCCCAGTACTCCCGAAGATCTTTCGCACCTGCACAGTACGATCGCAATTGGAACCTCAGGAGGCGACCAACGGGCGAGTGAGAATGAGCAAAAGGCTGAGGAATAAATTTCGGTTAGCGGACTGTAGTCCGTGAGTTCAGTAGGAATTAATTTATTTTTTGCAGAAATCCACTTGTGATTGAATATAACAACTATTCCTGAAATGCTATCTGCCAGGATCTGTTCTCTAAAAAAACGCCGATGGCAATAATGCAAATAAGACAGGCGGTAATGAAAATTGCGATAAAAAAATTTAGATTTAACTGTTGGTATTTATTTTTCGTGGCTACTATTGAATCCAATAAAGCTTGTCCCGTGTGCCGCATTTTACCCATGTAATCTTTACAATGTTCCATAGCGATAATTCCCTGCCTCAAAGACTGTGCGTTACTTTTGCTATCACTTTTGATGTTTAAATTTTCTTTTAAAAGTTGCACCCTAATGTCTACATACTTATGTAGTTGAAAAAAATATGCTTTTTGACCATAATTATCTGAAGTTAATATAGCCAATGATGTAAGTGAGGAATCAATCAGGTATAATTTAGACTGAAAATCAGTTTTAAAGTGATTTTCTGAAGTTAACAACTAACCTCGCTGGGATGTTTCTGCCTCAATTAGTGTCTTTTCGAAGTAGCTAATCGCTGAAAGTACTTTGTGTGTGTGTTCTACAGCACTGATATATTTAACCTGCTCCGTACTTTTTTGCAGGTACAATACGCCCAAAATTAGGAGTATAGTGATGCTAACACCAGCAGTTAAATAGATGATTCGAATTTGTTTCTACACTTTTATTGATCAATTCAAATGGTTGTAGATAATATTACCCAATTTGGGATATGCAAACGAAATACTGTTTTAAAGTTACTCCTATAATACCACTAAACATCTATTTATCAATACGGTACAACCTTTATTACGGTAATTCCCATAGTTGGATTCGTTATTGTTTCTTGAATCTTACTGGTAGGTTAGCTGAGTTTGTCAGGCTCTATTTTTAGTTAATAATTATAAATTGAATAGATACGTTGCTTCATATAATGAGCGTTTTTTAAGACTACTTATTTGTATTTTATTATGCTCAAAAGCTAGCATTGATAATGAAGAAAAAGTTGGATTTCAAAAAAGCAATTTAAATCAATAAAGAAGTCAAAAAAAAATAATTTTTCAAAGACTAATACTCATTTCTTGTAAAAGTATCAAGTTAAATTAACTTGCACCAGGTGCGTTAAAAAAAGCGAAAACATTGGATTAGCTTTTTTGTATAATCACCCTTAAAAATAAAATAAATACGTATGAACAAAATTTTGATAATAGATGATGATGTTGACATGTGCCTTTTATTAGAGCGATTTTTTATAAGAAAGGGCTTCGAAGTTAAAATAACTCACTCCGGCAAAAGAGGATTGGAAGAACTGGAAAGAAATCCACCGGATGTGATTCTTTGCGATTTTCGTTTAGGCGATACAGATGGTAAGGAGTTGTTAATCAAAATAAAACAAATCAATCCAGCCGTACAGGTAATCATTATTACCGGCTATAGTGAAATTAAAATGGCAGTTGAGGTAATGAAGCATGGTGCATATGATTATGTTACCAAACCTCTTTTTCCTGAAGAGATATTAATTGCAATAAAAAGCGCAATTGCACTTTCCAGGACTGAGAATTCATTGGATACGGTTGTTACCGGTAGTTTGCAGACTAACAGAGATGCGGCAGGATCCAGAAAGCAAAATAAAAACAGTGCCTATATTTTTGGGGAGAGTAAAGAATTCAAAGATATTCTGAGGCAGATGGATCTGGTTGCTCCAACTAATTACAGCGTAATTATTACCGGAGAAACTGGCAGCGGTAAGGAAGCAATTGCCCAGGAAATTCATACCAGAAGTAAAAGAAGTAAAGCCCCTTTTGTAGCCATTGATTGTGGGGCATTATCAAAGGAACTTTCTGCAAGTGAATTGTTTGGGCATGAAAAAGGAGCTTTTACTGGAGCGCTCAACCAAAAAACCGGTTGCCTGGAACTGGCCAATGGGGGCACAATATTTTTAGATGAAATTTCAAATTTACCCTACGACGTACAGGTATCACTTTTAAGGGTGGTACAGGAAAGAAAGCTTCGCAGAGTTGGCGGTAATAAAGACATTGATCTTGACATCAGGATTATAGTAGCCAGTAATGAACAATTGTGGGATGCAGCGAAAACGGGTATGTTCAGAGAAGATCTTTACCATCGCTTTAATGAATTTAGTATCCACGTACCTCCTTTAAGACAACGTAGTGATGACATTTTAGCTTTTGCACATTTTTTTCTTGATAAAAGCAATATGGAACTTGATAAGGACGTGAAAGGCTTTAGTGCAGAGGTAGAATACATTTTTAAAAATTACAAATGGCCCGGTAACTTACGGGAATTGAAAAACGTAGTGAAGCGTTCTGCATTACTGGTAAATGGGGATGTAATAGACGTGAAAGCGCTTCCTTTTGAATTGGTAAATCACTCAAAGCTGGCATTTGATGCACATACGGATGACGAAGCAAAAAATCCACCAACCATTAACCAACCAGCATTTACGACCGAAGATGCCGCTGATGAAAGGCATCCTCAAAACAGTGCTGATATACTTGATGATTCGAACAAATTCAGGAAACATACTTTTAAAACGGTAAGCATTGATGCAGAATATGAAATGATACTGGATGCACTGAAGAAGGTTAATTTCAACAAAAGTAAGGCTGCCAATTTATTAAACGTTGATAGAAAAACGCTTTACAATAAGATGAAACAATACAATGAATTTAATAACCAATAAATAAGGTATGCTGGATTCATTTTTAACAGAGTTTACTGAAATAAGAGATGAGCTGGGCAAAGAAGGTGAGCACAGTTTTTTCGGGAAAAACTTTTCGTTCTTTTCTGCGGAACCAATCCTTTTTTATAATAATGAAAAGGATGTGATTGTATATGCCAATAATTTGTTTAGCAATGAGTTTAATTTTACGGTAGAAGACCTTGCAGATTGGAAATACAGCATTTATCCATTGATCAATAAAGAGGACCAGGCTCCTTTTAGGGAAGCCATGAAGGTATTGATGGCTGGTAATGGCGATGCTATTTTTCCCGATGCTACGTATCGCTTAGTTAACAAAGGAAAAAAGTATAGCTACTATCGTTTAAAGGTGCGTAAGCTCAGCAAATCCTATTATTATATTCAATTAGAAAATTCGTTGAAATCGGCCATACCGGTTTTGAAAAACAGAACTGCGGATGAGCTAATGAACAACGCAGAAGCTATTTTGAAATTTGGTTTCTGGCTTTGGGATTTCCAGACCGGTAAAATTTACTGGACAAAAGGCATGTACCGTTTGCTGGAGTACGATACCGACGAAGTAATGGAAACCAGCATCACCCCGGATTTTTATGCAAGCCATATTTTAAAAAGTGATGCTTATCTTGATTTTGAAAACCGGTTTAAAAATGGAAAAGTTAAGGATTCCTACAGAAACAAATTTCAGTTAAAAACCAATAAAGGCAACCTGGTCACCGTATTTGAGCACGCTAATATTGAGTATGACGAACAAGGACAAATAGTAAGGATCACCGGTCTTACAAGAGATATTACCACACAGGAAGAAAGTATGAAAAGCCTGGCCGACTACAAGGCAATGATGTTGGAAAATGAAACCTTTTTAAACTATGGCACCTGGGAAAGTGACGGGGAGGGAAAGAATATATATTGGTCGGAAGGCATGTTTAATATTTTTGGATATGATGACGAAGAAAAAGGCCAAATTAAAGTAACCAAAGAATTGTATATCCAACACATGAATACGGATGATTATCTGAGGGGTATAGAGAGCAATATTGGGGAAGATACGGTTAAAGACAATTATCTATGGGACTACGAAATCAAGGATAATAAAGGGGTAATAAAAATTATTTCAACATACGGTAAAGTGATTCGAAACAATGATGAGGCAATTGAAAAAATTATTGGTACCACACGGGACGTAACTGAACTGAGAAGTTACGAAAGAACGCTCGAAAATAAAATAGCAGAATTGAACCACTCCAATCGTGAGCTGGAAGAATTTGCCTACGTAGCTTCTCATGATTTGCAAGAGCCATTGCGAAAAATTTCAACATTTAGTCAGCGTCTTCAACTTAAGTTTGCCAATAAACTAGGCGATGATGGAAACCTTTATATATCAAGGGTTGTTGCTGCCTGCGAGAACATGCGTAAACTAATTGACAATCTCCTTGAATTTTCACGTATCAGTTTAAACAATCCCCCACCCCAAAGGGTAGACCTTTCTATAGTTGTAGCCAATGCCATGGAAGACCTTGATTTTACCATCGCTGAAACAAATGCCGAAATCACTGTTGGGCAATTGCCGTCTGTAGAAGCCATTAGTAGTCAAATGCAACAGCTTTTTGCCAACATGCTAAATAATTCGATCAAGTTTAGAAAACAGGATACGCCACTCCAGATTAAAATTGAATCTAAAAAATTAACTTTGCCAGAAAAGGAATTGTATAACTTACCACCTGATAAGCATTTCTTTCTAATTACGGTTGAAGACAATGGAATTGGCTTTGAACAACAGTATGCCGATAAAATCTTTCAACTTTTTCAAAGGCTTGAAGGAAAATCTGAGTATCCGGGAACAGGAATTGGATTGAGCATCTGCAAAAAAATTGTAATAAATCATAAAGGGTTAATTTTTGCCAATGCAATCTCCGGAAATGGCGTAACTTTTTCAATTATACTTCCAAAAAATCTATAACGTAACATGCCCCAACCCCAACAACTGTTAAGGATTTTAATAATTGAAGACGATGAAGATGATTTCATTTTAATCAGTGAATATTTTAAGGATATTTCGGCCTGGGCTTTTGAAATAACCTGGATACAACGATATGCTGCTGCGCTAGATGAACTTTGTAATAATAATTACGCATTGTGTTTTTGTGATTATTTATTAGGAGCAAAAAATGGAATTGACCTGATTAAAGATGCATTGGCTAAAAACAATACAACGCCTGTTATATTGTTGACCGGAAAAGGCAATTACAATATTGACATAGAAGCTACAAAGGCGGGGGCTTTTGATTACCTGATAAAAGCCGATCTGGATGAAGACAAACTGGAACGTACCATTCGCTATACATTGGAACGAATTAACAACCTGCAAAAAATACAGGAAAGCGAACGGAGATTCAGAAGCATTTTTGAAAAATCGAAAGATGTAGTTTTTGTTGCCGGTGCCGACACCACCATTAACACCATCAATTATGCTATTACGGATATCCTGGATTATGCAGTGGAAGATTGCATTGGAAAAAAACTGATCAACTTTTTAAGAAACCCAATCGACATAGAATATATTCTAAGCCAGATAAAAAATGATGGCGAAATTGATAATTTCGAGTCTGAATTTGTAACGTCTAAAAAGGAAATTAAAACCTGCCTGATCTCAGCCTCTATGGAAGTGGATAGCGATAGCAGATCTTATTTGCAAGGCATCATACATGATATTACTGATTTAAAAAAAGCTGAGAAGGCAAGCCTGCAGGCCGAAAAGTTGGCTGTATCCGGTCGCTTCATCCGCACTCTGGCCCATGAAGTAAGAAATCCTTTAAGCAATATTAAGTTGGCTGTGGAAAATCTTTTACAAACCAATGTGAATGCAGACGATCAATTTTATCTGGATATTATATTTAGAAATGGACAGCGTATCAACGACCTGGTAACAGAATTACTCCAAAGTTCAGGTGCTACAGAAATGAATTTCACAAAGGTATCGTTGAAGCCTCTTGTAGAACAGGTAATCTTGTCTGTAAAAGATAAGTTAATGCTTAGAAATATTAAACTGGTAGCCGATTTTGACGATCTGGATTGTATAATAAAAGCAGATTCACTTAAATTAGAAATGGCCATTTTAAATATCATCGTAAATGCCATAGAGGCTGTTCCGGACGATACCGGATTGATCAGAGTAATTACCCAGTTGAATAATAAAAAATGTTTGCTTTTTATTAGTGACAATGGCTGTGGCATAACCCAGGAAAATAAAGAAAAACTTTTTGAGCCCTATTTTACATCCAAAAGAAATGGTATTGGTTTAGGACTGGCAACTACTTTAAATATTCTGCAAAGCCACAATGCCCGTATAGATGTTAATTCTCAACTTGATTTAGGCACCGTGTTTACAATTGAATTTGCACAATATGCCTGATGTGCCCTGCAAGCTAAAGCCGCTTGAATAATTCGAATAGAGGTGAATCTTTAATAGTAGCAACAGCAAGTGGTAAGTGGGTTCAGTGACTACACCTCCGGGCCTCAATCTTTGTCTCCACCGAACGTAATAAGTAGCAATAATTTGGGATTCACCCGTCAAATCAATTTCCGACTGATATTTGTAGAAATAAATGCTCATTAAAGGCTTTCCCTCCCTGCAATTCCCCACCAACCAATTATAAAAATCCTTACTGATTTTAATCATTTCAAGGCGAAAAAGCCCTGAAAGTTGAAATAACTCAACTAAATCAATGCTTTCAGGTCAAGCTGTTTCGTTTGATAACTTACTAACTGTTAGCCTAATGCATTTTATGGCTCCCTATTTATTTGGCACTGTTTTTCTATAAGGTAAGTTATATCATACGATTCAGTAATTGAAGTTTGCTGAACGTAATAGGATTTTTTAAACTTTTAAATACTACTTATATGACTATCAATATTAAAAACATGGTTTGCCTTAGATGTGTGATGTTAGTGAAAAAAATATTAGATGAAATGGAGGTGCCATACTACAAGGTAAACCTTGGTGAAGCAGATTTGAAATATCCATTAACAATGAGTCAGAAGGAACAATTGGCATTTACACTTGCCAACTGGGGTCTTGAATTGATTGATGGTAATAAGGATATTTTAGTTGATAAAATTAAACGCAGTGTTATAAAAATGGTACACGAAGATTCAATGCTTAGTACGCTGAAAATATCCCATTACCTGAGTACCAATCTGAATTATAATTATACCTACATCGCCAATATTTTTAGCCAGGAAACGGGCATCTGTCTGCGTGACTTTATCATTGCACACAAGGTTGAAAAGATAAAAGAACTGTTGATGATGGAAGGAATGTCCGTAACCGAAATTGCCTGGAAGCTGAACTACAGCAGTGTTTCTCACTTAAGTAACCAGTTTACAAAAGTAACAGGACTGAGTCCGAGTAAATTTAAAAAAGGAAGCAACGTGCGGCTTATTCCGTTAGAAAATGTAGGAATGCTGGAAGCCGTGTAATATTTCATCAATTAATCTGTAAATAGAAAACAATAACATGATAAGAAGTAAATTAATATACCTGGTTCCGGTTTTATTAGTCGGGGCATTGATACTAACCGGATGCGAGGCGATTGGTAGTATATTCAAAGCAGGTGTATGGACAGGCACTATTGGTGTTATCCTTGTTCTTGTGGTTGTAATCTATTTTGTAGCCAAACTTTTTTCAGGAAAAAAGGACCAGTAACGTAGTGTCCGGCTACTTTTTATAGTCGGATAGCATATTTAATCCGGAAAATTTTAATAAAATATGGCAAGATCAAGTCAGGCGTTTTTCAATGCGTTGGATGGAGATGTTGAGGATGAAAGAAATGAACCCAATGATTTTTTACGCCTTTTAGTAAGCGACTTAAAGGAACTATATTGGTTTGAGAAAAATCTATTGAAAATAATTGCTAAAATGCAGAAGGCAAGCAGCTCAAAAAGTCTAAATATTTTGCTTGCAGACTATTTGATAGAGGATAACTTAAACATAGAAAGGCTGGAACAAATATTTATGTTTATCAGTGAAATTCCTAAGGCAAATAAAAGTAATTTGTATGAAGAGTTTTTAAGTGATATCAATGATATTTTAATGAAAACAAAATATGATGACGCATTAAGGGATGATTGCTTTTTTTGTATGCTCAATAAAATGGATAAGTTTAAAACAACCTGTTATGAAGGCTTAATTGCACTAGCAATTCAAATCGGGAATGATGAAATGATCACGTTACTGGAAGAAAATAAAAAATCAGCTTTACAAGCGATGCACAATTAAAATCGATGGTTGCTTCAAAAACATCCGCTAGTAAAAAATTAATATAAAAAAACATCCGTGATGGATGTTTTTTGTGAGCCGTTTCTTTAAAAAACTCTTTTCCTAGCTGACTGTTTTTTTCTGAATATTTTCTACAGCGGTAATAAAATCACTTAAATCCGCATCGGCATAAGCACCGTAAGCGTCTATCACCGTTCCTTTTTTTCCATCATTGGTTTCTATTACATACATTATAGAATTATCAGCGGGATCATTTTGACCTTCAAACCTGAAGAAGTTAACAATGCTGATATCAGCTGCTGTATATTTTTTATCTGTCCCGAGGCATTTCAATTGATCTTCATCCATTGAAAAGTCTTCTTTGTAGCCATCTTCCATCATTTTCTTGTGACATTCTACCATTGTTTTTAAGTAAGGTGCGGTTGGTGCATTCATATATTTAATTTTTAGAAAAGCATTACAACAAGTAAAATGCCTTTGTGTGAGAAAATACTTTATTTTAAGAATAAGCTGACAAAGCTGGCTGTTCAACTTCTGCGTATAATTCGCGGTGCTTGATTAAATCAAGAAGAAAGGCTTGCAGAAAACATTTTTGATCCATTAAAATATACTTGCTGGCCGCATTGGTTAAGAAGGTAGCATTGAGCGCAGTTTTATAAGCTTCAAGTGCAGTCACTAACCAATATTCAAACTCCAGGGTTGCCGGATCATCTGCTTGTAACGGTTGCAATTTGATGCTTCTTTTCCAATCTTTCAATAATGGCCTGTTGCTAATTTTATCATCCCAATCAATTTCTTTTAGTAATTCCATCAACGCAATTTTGTTGCTATTAAATTCAGCGGCCCGGTTGTTTAAAAGATCAATAAACGAGTTGTATAATTCCGCTCTTTCAACAATTAATTTATTGATATACCCAGATAGCATTTTATTAATTTGAAGAAGATCAGCGATATCAGTTGCAGCTTTCATTGGTTTCATATTACAAACGAAAGTGACAAAACATCGTGCCACAATTGGCATATTTCAAAATCGAAAAGAAAATATGTTTTGTGGAAATATTTCTACAAAATGATATTGACATCATTTTTACACTTGCCACTCCTACCGGGCGCCTTTTAAATATTAGTCCAATTTAAAAACACAGCAAACAATACAAAGAAGACTTTAAACACAATTGTAGTCCTCTTTTTCTTTAATCCGATTGCCGTTAAAAATGTACTTATCAGCTCAAGGTTTGTTGGATGAAAGTTAGGCAAATTTTTTGTACCCAGTTCAAAGGGGATCATGTGCAAATGTAAAAAATCCGATTTTCGTTTTATTATTGAAAATAAAGTAATACAGAAAAACCTTTTAGATGGCCCCTATTTCAAAAGCTATTTAATCTTGCTATTTACAATTGACGAAAGATTGGTTTGATTGATTATTTTAAAAGCTGACATAGTGTTACCCCAAACAATTAAATATTAAATTACATTTACCAAACCTTGTGCTGGGTAAAGAGTAAAATGAAGCATCGAATTGTGAGCAGATAGCTATCGTATATTGAATGGTGAAATATGGATTACTCAACGTTATCTTGTCATGTTTCGCCATTCGCAATTGGCATACGATTACTTGAATTTTTAAATCCGTTTTTTCTACGGCATTAAACATCGTCTTTTGGCTGGTTTTCTAAGATTGAAACACATTTAAGCAAAGCGCCAGATTCAGTAAAATGACTTAAAAAATTAGTTTCATTTTTTAAAATTAACTATGGACCAACTCGTTGATTTTTTTTCTAAACTATTCGACTATTCCGATTGGCCACCCCGTTGGCATTGTGGCAAATGGAGTGAATTCCACGGGTGGTTTTACATTGTAAGTGATCTTTTGATCTGGTCTGCTTACTTTACCTTACCGCTGGTAATCATAAAATACATTCTTCGCAGACGGGATGCGCAATTTGTAAAGCTTTATTTTTTATTTGCTGCGTTTATACTCGCCTGTGGCGCTACTCATTTTTTAGATGCAGTTACTTTTTGGTACCCGGTCTATCGTTTAAATGCCTTCGCCCGCTTCATAACGGGTATTATAAGTTGGGTTACGGTTTTTTACATTATCCGGTATTTGCCTGTTGCGTTTTCATTGCGTTCGCAGAAGGCGTTGGAAAATGAAATCGATCAACGAAAAAAGGCAGAAAATGAATTAAGAGACAGTGAGGAACAGGTGCAGTTCATTATAAAAAACGCACCGGATCCGGTGATTGTTTTTGATAACAACGGTTTGATAAAAAAGTGGAATCCTGCCGCCGAAAATATGTTTGGCTGGAAAGAAGACGAAGTGACCGAACAGCCCATACGTTCAATTTTATTGTTGCAAAATGCTGAGGACTTGCTGCTTGCCGATCGGGAAAAGTTTTTGAACAAAGATTCATTAAAAGACGCTGGAAAAGTCATTATTGAAAAAGTAGTCAAAAAGGACGGAGCAATCGTTGAAATTGAAATAACCTTGTCGCCCGTTAAGATAAAAAATGACAATTGGTACATTGTCTTTTTACGGGATATCACCGTAAGAAGAAAGGCTGAAGAAGCACTAAAGGAAAGCGAAGAGCGATATAGGCTTTTGACCAGCGAGGTCTATGATTATTCCATTATTATGTTATCGCCGGAGGGAAATATCAGCAGTTGGAACGAAGGTGCTCAGAGAATAAAAGGATATACCGAAGGTGAAATCATAGGTAAGCACTTTTCCATTTTTTATCCGAATGAAGCAAGAGAAAGTAATTTTCCACAACAGGAGCTTTTAATTGCTGTCAAGCATAAACGTTTTGAAAATGAAGGCTGGCGGTTAAAAAAGGATGGGACTCTTTTTTGGGCCAATACGGTGCTGACTGCTTTGAAAAGAAATGGAGATATTATTGGGTTTTCAAGAATAACCAGGGATATCTCTGAACGAAAAAAAGCTGAAGAAGAAATTAAATTACTCAATACCACACTGGAGCAGCGGGTAATCGCAAGAACCAATGAATTACTACAAAGCGAAAAAAAATATCGAAAACTTTTTGAAAATAGCCCCCTGCCAATGTGGGTACTTGAATTACCCTCCTTAAAATTTATAGATGTAAACGAGGCTGCCATTACTCATTATGGATATACCCGCAATGAGTTTCTGTCAATGACTGCTATGGATATCCGCCCGGATGATGAAAAGCAGCGCTATCTTCAATTTGACCACTCCGCCACTAACGGATTGAAATTTGCCGGAATTTGGAAACATCTTAAAAAGGATGGCTCTGTAATTTATGTCGACATAAATTCTCATGAAATGAACATTGGCGAAAGTAAAGGCCGCCTGATATTAAGCCAGGATATTACCGAAAAGAAAAAAGCAGAAGAAAGGCTCGACTTTGCACTGGAAGCAGGTAAAATTGGTATATGGGAACTTGATCTACAGACAGATACATCGGTCCGAAACCTCAGACATGATCAGATTTTTGATTACCACGAAATGATTCCGGACTGGAGCATGAAAAGGTTTTTGTCACATTTACATCCTGATGATTTAGAATTGGTACAAACATCCTTCGATGAAGCATTGACGACTCAAATCTGGTTGATTGAAACAAGAGTCATCTGGCCCGATCGATCTGTTCACTGGGTTTTGATCAACGGTAAACTCATAGGTGAAAGTAAATCTAATCCATTAAAAATGTTGGGTACCATTATAGAAACTACTGAACTTAAAAAGGTAGCAGAAGAAGTGAGACAGCTAAATAATGAGTTGGAAGAAAGGGTGAAAATAAGAACAAGAGAGTTGTATGCTGCCAATAAAGAATTGGAGTCTTTTTCCTATTCGGTTTCCCACGATTTACGAGCGCCTCTTCGGGCAATTAATGGCTATTCACAAATACTGTTGGAAGATTATGAAAACAAACTTGATGAAGAAGGAAAAAAATTGCTGAGCAGAGTAGTATTCAATGCAAACAAAATGGGCGATCTGATTGATGACCTGCTGGAGTTTTCCAGGCTGGGAAAAAAAGCATTGAACAAAACAACAATTAACCTTGATAATATAGTAAAGGATATTATAAATGACCAACTACTATTAAACAAATACAACCATATTGTAAACATTGGAAAATTAGGTACAGCAATTGTAGATGAAGTAACAATTCAAATTGTTTTTCAAAATTTATTGCTGAATGCTTTTAAATATTCATCCAAAAAGAAACAGCCGGTGATAGACATAGGTGTAATAGAAACGGATAAGGGAACTACCTATTTTATAAAAGACAACGGTGCAGGATTTGATATGACCTATTACCATAAACTTTTTGGCGTATTTCAACGTTTTCACAGGCAGGAAGAATTTGAAGGAACCGGCGTAGGTTTGGCAATTGTACAAAGAATAATTTTACGTCATAGCGGACAGATTTGGGCCGAATCTGCTGTAGATGAGGGCGCCACTTTTTATTTTACACTACAATAATCACGTCTGGTTGAAACGTAGAAAGAATAGCAAAGTGCAATAATAATACTCGAAATAATTTTGCCGGGCAGGCGTTGCTTGCATCTACTGTGATAAAGTAATTTTTGAGCGATAGTTTTTTTAATCACCGAAGTGGCAAATCGGGCAATTTATTCTCATTGTGAATTCAATAATTGGCTGTAAAGAAACACACCGATCAAATAAAAATTAAGTGATGAAAAACAGTCTGAAAATATTACACCTTGAAGATGTGGGAATTGATGCGGAACTGACCAGGCGGGTCATTACTAAAAGTAAAATTGAGGCTGAAATCAGGGTGGTTGACAATAAAGAAGCTTATGTAGAGGCAATGATAAAATTTGCGCCCGATGTAATTCTTTCCGATCATACACTTCCATCTTTTAGCTCCAAAGAAGCTTTGCATATTTTTCTTCAAAGCGGTCTGAAAATACCATTTATACTGGTAACGGCCACCATTTCAGAGGAGTACGCAGTATCAGTCATTAAAGCAGGCGCAGATGACTATATTTTAAAAGATCATTTGGAACGTCTTCCGGAAGCTATTTTAAATGCGTTGGATAAAATTGATAAACAAATTAAACTTGAAAAACAAAAAGAACTCACCATCAATGAAAAAACAAATGCCGTTTTGATTGCCCAGGAAACCGAACGCAGTCAAATGGGAAATGAGTTGCTTGAAAACATCAATCAAATACTGGCAGCTTCCAATCTCTACATCGACTGTGCTATTAGCGAGGAAGATAAGCGGCTGGTGTTTATGCAGAACAGCAAGAAATACATTTTGATGGCCATCAATGAAATTAAGAAGATATCGCAGGTGATTATGCCGCCAACCCTTAATGAGATAGGCCTGATTGAATCAATTGATAATTGGATCGCTTTTAAACGGCAGGACATTGAAATGAATGTAAGGACCAATTGGGAAAATTTTGACGACCACCTGGTATCTGAAAAACTTCAATTAACTATTTATCGGATAATCCAGGAGCAGCTTAACAATACCCTAAAATACTCAAAAGCCAGGAATGTATATTTGTCGCTTGTGCAAACAAAGAATTCACTTGAACTAATGGTAAAGGATGATGGAGTAGGCTTTGATACTTCAAAAATAAAGAATGGAGTAGGTCTTAAAAATATACATACACGGGTGGAAATCCACAACGGGACTATCATACTCGAAACTGCTCCAGGCAAAGGGTGTATGCTAATAGTTGCCTTCCCTTTATAACGAATATAAAATCTGCTTAAACTCAGATTCGCCCAAAATGAAAACAACTCTTTCCTAAACACCCCAATTCCAAATTTATTTTTCAGCACCAAGATCTGCAGGTATCCTGCAACAACTGCATTCTTACAAAATCTCATTGCTGTAAAATCCGGAAAGAGGATTTTCCATCACCTTTGAAATTAAAATTTCTTACAGTTGGTGCTTAATATTTTCAGAAATATTCTCCACAGTCCAGGCTATCTTTTTCTCAAAAGGATGCTGCCGTACTGAACAATTTTGCTTGCTGCAAATGCGACAACCAAAATCGTTGCAGCCGTCCGAATGAACAAATATTTCCATTGCCTCTCCAAATTCATTTTTTACGATTTCAAATAAGGTATCAATTTCAACATTACCTTCTTTTATATTCAGGTACCAAGGCAGCGTAAGATGGCAATCAATGTGCAGTGTACCGCCATATTTAATAATCCTAAGGTTGTGCAGATCAATCCAGTTAGGTCTCCTGTTGTTATTTAAGATCAACACCAATTGATTGATCAAAGTGGTATCAGCCTCATCCATAATTCCCGACACAGAGCTACGGATGATGCTGTAACCGGTAAATATGATGATAAATGCAAAGATGATAGCGACCGCACTATCGATCCACCATAATTTTAAAAAGTACAACAAAATCAATCCAACGATGATTCCTATGGTGGAATAGGTATCCGTTTGTAAATGTTTGCCACTTGCTACCAGCGCCATTGATTTATTTTTTTTACCCGTATTAATGCAGATAAAACCAGCGATGTAATTGATGACCCCGGTAATGGCTACCAGCAAAATACCATAATCCAATTTTTGAATGGTATGCGGATGAATCAGGTTGTCGATCGCTTCATATACTATAATAAACCCGGCAATCGTTATCAGTGTGCCTTCAACTGCGGCGGAAATAAACTCAGCTTTACCATGTCCGTAGGGATGATCCCAGTCTTTAGGTTTGGCACTAATGTATAAACTATAAACACCTATTAAACCTGCAATAACATTCACCGTACTTTCCAGTGCATCGGTTAAAATAGCTACAGATTGTGTGAGATACCACGCAAATACTTTCACTGCAAAAAGTATAATACCCACTCCGGTAATAATTTTCTGGAGCCGGAGATTTTGTTGAACTGGTTGCACGGAAATCAATTTAAGGGCGCAAAGGTAGGGAAATCAACCTCAAGCAAGTAAGCGTATTCAAAAGCATAATTATAAAAAAATTGCTTGTTCTCCCTGCTGAAAAAGCACAAACTTTTATCCATCAACATACAGCCTAAAGATGAGGACTATTAAAGGTATTGCCAGCAATCAATCGTTCGAATAACGCATTACGGGCATTCATCCCCCACCCCAGCTAAAGGCCTGTTACTATAGGGCATCTCTAAAAACTTACCTTTTCCTCTCTTTTGTCGAAGACCCCGAATTTTTCGGGGGAGAGGAATTAAAGGTGAGGTCAAATAAAAAAATGAGTTTTTAGAGATGCCCTAAAAGGTTCCAACCAGGATAAATTTCTGGATTTCGGAATAAACGGAATAAATTATAAACAGCATTGCGTTTCAAATTCTTCATCCAATTCAATCAATCAGCAGTGATGTAGAAATTGAAACCTCAATTCGTACATTTGCACATATTTAAAATGAAACCTTGTAGGAACCTGCTGCGGTTTGTTGCTACAGAAATAATCAATTATTCAGAAAATGGAACTGTCGAAAAATTACATCCCCAACGAAGTAGAAGCAAACTGGTATGAACATTGGCTCAACAAAGGATATTTTAATAGTTTGCCCGATGAACGGGAGGCCTACACCATTGTAATACCTCCGCCAAATGTTACCGGTGTGTTGCACATGGGACATTGCCTGAATAGCACCATCCAGGATATATTGATCAGAAGAGCACGGATGAAAGGCAAAAATGCCTGTTGGGTGCCCGGCACCGACCATGCCTCTATTGCCACAGAAGCAAAAGTAGTTGCCATGCTCAGAGAAAGAGGGATTGCAAAATCATCTTTAACAAGAGAAGAATTTATGACCTACGCCTGGGAATGGAAAGAAAAATACGGCGGCATCATTTTACAACAATTAAAAAAGCTCGGCTGTAGTCTTGATTGGAATAGAACTTCCTTTACCATGGATGCAGATTATTATAAAAGTGTGTTGAAAGTGTTTGTTGACCTGCATAATAAAGGATTGATTTATCGGGGAAAAAGAATGGTGAACTGGGATCCTGTAAGTCAAACGGCCTTGAGTGATGAAGAAGTTATTTTTAAAGACATTGACTCAAAGCTATATTTTATAACTTATAAATTTGTTGATGGCACAGGCAGTGGTATTACTGTTGCAACAACCCGGCCCGAAACCATTTTAGGCGATATCGCCATTTGCGTAAACCCAACCGATGAACGCTATGGCAGCTTTATTGGTAAAGAAGTTTATGTACCGATCATCAACCGGAAAATCCCCATCATTGCGGATGAATATGTAACAACTGATTTTGGTACAGGCGCATTAAAAATTACACCGGCTCATGATAAAAATGACAACATGCTGGGGCTCAGGCATCAGTTGAAAGTGATTAACACGTTGGATGCAGCCGGTAAATTTACTGCCGAAGATTTAATGGACGATAACCCTTCTGATTTGGTACTTTCTTATGTAGGAGTAGATCGCTTTGCATTGAGAAAAAAAATTGTTGAAGATATCAGCCGTCTTGGATTGGTAGAGAAAATAGAAGATTACAAAGGGCAAGTAGGCACCAGCGAAAGAACTGGTGCTGTGATAGAACATCGTTTATCGTTGCAGTGGTTTATAGATATGGAAAAATTTTTGGATAAAAATCCGGAAGCCTTATCTTCTGTTACCGATGATACCATTCAGTTTCACCCGGCAAAAGCAAAAAACACTTACAGTCATTGGTTGAGCAATATTAAAGATTGGTGCATCAGCCGCCAGCTTTGGTGGGGCCAGCGGATTCCTGCGTGGTACGATGCGGAAGGCAATGTATATGTGGCAGAAGATGAAGACGAAGCATATGCCAAATATTATGACATAACTGGTAAAATGCCTTTTATTTCCGGAACAGAAAAGACCGGACTTAGCCAGGATGAAGATGTGCTCGACACCTGGTTTTCCAGTTGGTTATGGCCAATGGAAGTATTTAAAGGCATCAGTCATCCGGGAAATGATGAGGTAAATTATTATTATCCATCCACCACCTTGGTTACAGGACAGGATATTATTTTCTTTTGGGTTGCCAGGATGATCATGGCCGGTTATGAGTATGCCGGTCAGCCGCCTTTTAAGGATGTATATTTCACAGGAATGGTAAGGGATAAGCTGGGTAGAAAGATGAGTAAGCAATTGGGGAACTCACCCGACTTGCTGGGCCTGATTGAACAATATGGTGCAGATGCAGTGCGGTTCGGAATTTTAGTATCCTCCCCTGCCGGCAATGATTTAATGTTTGATGAAAGTGCATTGGAACAAGGTCGAAATTTCAATAATAAATTATGGAATGCATTGAAGCTGGTAAAGATGTGGGAAGGCAGGCAGTCGTCAATTGGGATTGGTGAATGGTCAAAAATCAATCAACAATCTTCAACTATCAATGCGCCTGAGAAACCAAATAGTGCTTCAAAATCCTCCATTCACCATTTACCATTAAACAGCAACCAGTTTGCGATTGAATGGTTTGATAACAGGCTAAACCAGGTAAAATCGGAAGTAGATGGGTTGATGAAACAATTTCGCCTGAGTGAGGCATTGAAGACTGTCTATTCTCTTATTTGGGATGATTTCTGTAGTTGGTACCTGGAATGGGTGAAACCTGGCTTTGAGCAACCAATAGAAGTAGCAGTTTATCATAAAACAGTCGGGTATTTTGAACAATTGATGCAGTTACTTCATCCGTTTATGCCTTTCATTACCGAAGAAATTCATCATTTACTAAAAGAGCAACCAATCGATCTTTGTATCACACAAACGAAGGTATATCCTCAATCAAAGCCCGAAATTTTGGCACAGGGTGAATTATTAAAGCAAGTCATTTCTTCCTTAAGGGATGCCCGCAATAAAAACCAGGTGAAACCAAAAGACACTATTCAATTACATATCCAGACTGCGAACGCTGCGGCTTATACTGGTATTGAAAATATTTTAGGCAAACAAGTAAATGCGGTGAGTATCAGCTTTACCAGCGAGCCCATTGCCAATACAATTGTAGTAGCGGTTGAAAAAGATAAATTTTATCTGGAGTCTGAAAGACAATTGGACAGTGAAGCTTTAAAAAGTGATCTGTTAAAAGATCTGCAACACCAGCAAGGATTTTTATTGAGCGTACAAAAGAAATTGAGCAACGAACGCTTTGTTCAAAACGCAAAGCCGGAGGTAATAGAACTGGAAAGAAAAAAACAGGCGGACGCCGCCGATCGGATCAAAACAATTGAAGAGAGCCTGGCAGCATTGAATTAACATTTTTTGATACTAATTACCATGTAAATTCGTTCTATTTTAAAAACAGAAAGGATGCACAGAAAATTTTACCTTTTTACTGCTTTATTTGCTTTGTTACTTTTAGGAAGAACCACGGTTTTGGCTCAAAAGCCTGATAAACCTGATTCGCAGCCTGCTGGAACAAAAGTAAAAAAGCCATTCGCTAAAACATCTTTGGGTAAAGCCACTGGTACCATAGCCTTACCTGCGGAAGAGGCCGGGCAACTGGTTATACTTCCTTTAAAAATTCTGGATGAAAAAAATGTAGAATATAAAATATCCTCCTATCAGTTAGCTTATAAAAGAATTGGTGTAACAGAAGACGAGGAAACCGGAAAAACATCCGTTCAAAGTGACGTGGTTGCCCAGCGATTTACCACTACCCCATTACCCGCAGTCTGGCAAAAAAACATTGTTGATGGATTACATACAGGAGAAGAATTGTATTTTTTTGACATCATCGTATTTGATAAACAAGGGCGGCGTTTTTTTGCTCCCGAATTAAAAATTTCCATTTTATAATGCATCTGTTTTAAAGGAAATACCACCTCAACAATGTGGTGGTATTCCTTTTACCCGTCTAATTTGAACTGGTCATTTTTGATAACTTCTTTCTTCAAATCAGACTGGGGAATTTTTCTACTCTATGCTTGAACATCATATTTTACTACAATCGCAACTGCCTAAAAATGCTTTCCTAATTCCATATTCAGCAATATCAATTGGTATTTTATCCCCTTAGGTTTTAAAGACTGAATTGCGTTCTACATCAGGCTAATTAACGCCTAATTTCAATTTTTTAACCAGCTATCATTTCAATCCATCCGGATACATAATACAACAAGCCGGTTGCGGAGATCTTTCCGAAACAGTTGCCTCATTATTTAATTTTAACTGGTATCGTTTATAATAAGCCTGTTGCACTATTTTAAAAATATACCAATCGGGCTATTTAAATGATCCTTTGAATCATACAAATAGTTAGTAAAACATTTTTTATACATTTATATATTATTCAAAAAATTCACCATCTTTAATTTCATGGTAAAAAGAATCCTCTTAATCACTTTATTAGTTTGCAGCCAATACAGTCTTTTTGCCCAAACCAGAATTGTTGACAGTATGATTAACTGGATCAACCAACACCCGAAAATTGATTCGCAACACATCCTCACGTTGCATCGGATCAGCTATCGCTTTAGTGAAAACGATGTGAAGCAATCCTTTAGTTATTATGAAAAAGTAGCTGCTTTAAGTGATAGCTTACATTTTAATTATGGGAAGTCACTGTCGGAGATAAACCTGGGTATTCTGCTTTCCAATTCTGCCAATTACGAAGCCAGTAATACTGCCTATTTTAATGCAATTGATTATGCGGAGCAAAGCAGTGCATTAAGATTAAAAGCGGTTTGTCTCAATAATATTGGTGACAATTTTAAAGTGTTGAAAGATTATGTAAAATGCCGGCAATATACCGCCGAGGCCATTATAATCAATGCAAAATTATCTGCATGGCGGGGAGTTGCCATTAACTACGAATTATTGCATGAGTGCGACCTCGACGAAAAAAATTATAAAGAATCAAAAGAAAATCTTTTGGTAGGATTACCCTTTGCAATAAAATCCAACGACAAATATATTCTATCTCAATACAATGCTGGCTTCGGAATACTTTGCGCTATCAAAAAAGATTTTGATTCCGCAGCATACTATTTTTCAAAAGCTTTATCCCAGGCACAGACAAACAATGATCTTAGAAATGAATACCAGGTGTATATAGCCGAAGCAAAGTATTTAACAGAACTGGTTCCTTCAAAGAAAACTAATACCCTCATCGAAGCATTAAATATTGCAAAAAAAACAGCTTATCTCGAAGGACAAGCCAATGCAGCCATCGAATTATCCAACGTGTATGATCAGCAAAATAATAAAGACTCGGCATTGTATTATTATAGAATTCACCGGACTGCCTACGACACCTTGTTCTCGGAACATAACAAGCGCAATACGATCATCCATGAATCAGAATGGATGATTAAACGCAAGGAAATAGAAAACCAGTATTTGAAACAAGTAGCTAAAATGCAGGAGAAAGAACTCGGCATAAAAAATGCTTTTTTATTAGCGCTGGCTATCTGTTTTGCGCTCATTATAGGTATCGCCTTTTTCATTAATAAATCTATACAGGCAAAGAAGAAACGCACCGAGTCTACTTTTAAACAAAAAATTGCTGAAACGCAAATGCAGGCCCTACAGTCGCAAATGAATCCACATTTTATTTTCAACAGTCTCAACAGCATCGAAAATTTTATGATGCAAAATGAGAAGCGACTGGCCAGTGACTATTTAAATAAATTCGCCCGGCTTATTAGAACCATACTTGATAGCAGCCGAAACGAATTGTTGCCGTTGCAAAAAGATATGGAGTCGATGCAATTGTACATCGATCTGCAACAATTAAGGTTTAATAACAAGTTTGCATACGAAGCCATCATTGATCCCGCTTTGGACAATGGCGATTATAAAGTACCGGCTCTCATCATACAACCCTTTGTAGAAAATGCCATCGAACATGGAATTGCACACAGCGAAAAAGAGCATTTAAAATTATCGGTAGCGGTTACCCTGGCAGGTGATTTTATACGATATATAATTGAAGACAATGGAATTGGAAGACAATTATCAATGGCCTATAATAGACAAAATAAACCACATCATAAAAGCGTTGGTTTAAAAATTACCGACAATAGAATCCATATTTTCAATGGAAATCAAAGCAGTCCGGACAATATTGTAATCAAAGATTTATATGATGAAAATGATGCGCCAGCCGGCACAAGGGTTTCAATTAAATTAAAAGTAATCTGACATGGAAAAGATCAAAGCGATATTGATAGATGATGAGCTAAACAGCTTACAGAATCTGCATCAAAAAATAGAGGGATTTTGTCCGGATTTGCAGGTGATAGCCGTAGCACAGAAACCGGAGGAAGCAATGTTACTAATAAAACACCACAAACCCGATGTGATATTCCTTGATATTGAAATGCCTAAGATGAGCGGCTTTCGTATGCTGGAAGAATTGGGCGAATGTGATTTTGAAATCATCTTCACCACTGCCTACAACCATTACGCCATTGATGCCATCAGAATCAGCGCATTCGATTACCTGATGAAACCCATTGCCATTGAGGAATTACAGGTTGCGGCAAACAGACTCTCAAAATTGCGTTCCTCTTCTCAAATCAAAGAAAAGATTGACATTCTAAAAAACTCCATGAGCGAAAAAAAGTCACAGGAAGATAAAATCGCCATCCCTACCTCAGAAGGACTTGAGTTTATCCCAATTAAAAGTATCCTGCACATAGAATCAAGTTCTAATTATTGCAAAATATTTTTTACCGAAAGTAAAAGTCTGCTGGTAACCAAATTACTAAAAGATTTTGAAGACATGCTGCAGCCCTATCATTTTTATCGAATCCACAATTCGCACCTCATCAATTTAAACTACATCCAAAAATATGTAAAGGCCAATGGCGGTCAAGTGATGATGAAGGATGGTACCTTACTGGACGTAGCCAGAAGAAAAAAGGAAGAGTTTTTGAAGATGATTGCGGGGTGAAAACCCTCCGCCCCGCTAGCCTGCGGGGGGGCCTTTGATCAGCTTACATGTTTCAAACTGTATTTAAATAAAAGCGCTCAAATAAATGGGGTCTGCCTTTACACCCCTTAAGGAGATAGGGGGTTACACCAACTCATGCGTTTGCTTAATAATCCCCATTACAAACACACTCTGCACATGCCCCATGTTTTCAATCTGGCTTAATTTATTTACATGAAAATCATAGTAGGCGTTCATATCCCCGCAAACTACTTTCAACATAAAATCAAATTCGCCGGAGATGCTGTAGCATTCAATTACTTCGGGTAGCACCTGCATGGTTTCAATAAACTTTACGCCTGCATTTTTGCTATGCTCTTTCAACGATACATAACAAATTACCATCAGGCTCTTCTTTACTTTTGTATGATCCAGTAATGTAGCATATTGTTTTATCACGCCACTTGCCTCCATCCGCTTGATGCGTTCATGCACCGGCGTAGTACTCAGGTGCATTTGATCGCTGATTTCCTTTACGGTGATTCTTGCATTCTTTTGAAGCAATTGTAGAATTGCAATGTCTTTGCTATCCAGCGAAATTTGTTCAGTAGTTGAATCCGCTTTTTGAGAAGCCTTTGCCATAAGTAATTGACCTTTTGTTCTGCAAAATTATATTTAAAATACAGTTTGTCCTAAAGTTTCACACATGTTTAGAATATTATCCTATGATTTGTACTTTTGCGATTCAAATTAAAAATCATTATGTCAACTATCACACAACATTCAATTGACTTCAGCCTCAAAAACAAAGTGGCTGATATGAGCCTTGCAGATTGGGGCCGCAAAGAGATACGTTTAGCCGAAGCAGAAATGCCGGGTTTAATGGCTTTAAGAGCCGAATACGGACCAACCCAACCTTTAAAAGGAGCCCGCATTGCAGGTTGCTTACACATGACCATACAGACTGCAGTTTTGATTGAAACCTTAACCGCCCTGGGTGCTGAAGTTAAATGGAGCAGTTGTAATATATTTTCTACGCAAGACCAGGCTGCTGCTGCAATTGCTGCTACCAGTGTTGGGGTATTTGCCTGGAAAGGACAAACCCAGGAAGAGTCTGATTGGTGTATTGAACAAACCTTGTTCTTTGGTGGTGCAGATCGTCCGTTGACGATGATTTTGGATGATGGCGGTGATTTAACCAATATGGTTTTTGATAAATATCCAGAGTTGGTATCCGGCATTGGTGGTTTATCTGAAGAAACTACAACCGGTGTACATCGCCTGTACGAAAGAATGGAAAAAGGCACTTTGCTAATGCCTGCCATCAACGTAAATGATTCGGTTACCAAATCTAAATTTGACAACAAGTATGGTTGTAAAGAAAGTTTGGTAGATGCCATCCGCCGTGCCACCGATGTTATGATGGCGGGTAAAGTTGCTGTGGTAGGAGGTTATGGAGATGTGGGTAAAGGTTCAGCAGCTTCGCTGAAAGGTGCAGGGTGCCGGGTTCTTATTACAGAGATAGATCCTATCTGTGC
>JBBQKO010000021.1:0-26827 GCA_038327005.1 Chitinophagales bacterium
CTGGCTTAATAAAAAGGTCTGTTGTTCCTTCCTGCTAAGTGGTCCGATATCAGACGTTTTCTCTAGTGGATTGCCAACAACCAATTTGCTGCATTGCTCAACATAAGATTGTACAAATCCATCAAATACTTTTTCATGCACATAAATTCTTTCCACCGCACAGCAGCTTTGACCGCTGTTGTACACCACACCTTCCAATGCATCTGCAGCAGTTTTCTCAATATTATCTACATCTTCCATCACGTACAACGGATCTTTACCTCCGAGTTCTAGCTGGCAAGGCACCATTTTGCCGGCCACTTTTTCAGCAATGTATTTTCCTGTTTTATAACTGCCCGTAAAAAAGTAACCATTCAATGGCAATTGCAATAACTGTTCCCCTACCGCTCCCCTGCCAATCGCCGTTTTAAAACAATCAACAGGAACACCTGCTTTGTACAAAAGCTCCTGTATGTGAAGCCCGGTTAACGTGGCATATTCAGATGGTTTGTAAAAAACCGCATTACCACCAATGAGTGCCGGAATAAAAACATTTACGCCTACCAGGTAAGGATAATTCCAGGCAGAAATATTGGCGATGACACCCAAGGGTTCGTACACTATTTTTTCTTTGGTGGCGCCTTCACGTGTAATCCATTCTTCTGCCAGGTACTTTGCAGCATGGTCAATAAAATATTTGATACGACCACGGGCGCCGTTCAATTCATTGTAGGATTGCTGCAAGGGTTTGCCCATTTCACTGGTGAGTGTACTGGCTAATTGATCCTTGTTTTCTTCCAGCAAATCATAAAATTTTTGAATCACAGCAATGCGTTCATCTACGCTAATTTTTGCCCATAACTGCTGGCCCTTTTTTAAAGCTTCAAATTTTTCTGCAATAGATTCAGCGGTATCTTCCGCAACGTCAGTAATTACGGCTTCTGTTGCCGGGTTAATTATTTTCATAAACGATGTTTTATAGATTTTTGAATTGCTGCAATAAAACGGTCTCTCAAATTTTTAGTGAGGGGCGATTCTGGCAGGTGAAATTTAAACAGCCTTTCCGGGTGCCATTGTACCCCCATAAAGAAGGCGTTATTTTTAGGATCATCCCATTCTACGCCTTCGATAATGCCATCATCCGAAGTGCAGTTGATGGCCAATCCTTTACCCAATTGGTCAATGCATTGATGATGTGCGCTGTTGGCAAAGCTCCGGTCAATGGCTGTTAATTCGCTTAATAGGGTACCGGGCACAATGTTAACCCCATGTGCCTTATCATTCTGATCAAACTTATGAATGGCATTTCCGATTGGTCCGATATCCTGTATCAAAGTGCCGCCCATGATGCAATTCACCAGTTGCATACCACGACACACACCTAGTACAGGTAAACTCCTTTGCTGACTTAGTTCAAATACTGCTATTTCAAAAGCATCTCTTTTTTCATCAAAGGCATGTGGCGCATTTGGATAGTCCGATACATCGTTGCGGTAATATTTAGGATGCATATCCAATCCCCCGGATAATACAATGCCATCCATTTGTTTAACTGCATCTGAGTTATTATCGTGCGTTGACAGGCGGGTTATTTCAACGAATTGGTTTGCCGATAACCAGTGTACATAATTATTGTGCTTTTCATCTGTTCCGGTATAGGTTACACCAATTTTAATTACGGTTTGTATCATTACAACGCTTCAATGTATAATTGTTTAAAATCATTTCGTGTAACCGGCTTAGGATTATTGGGGTGACAAAAATCAGCCAATGCAAGGTCCGATAAAGTTTCAATATGTGCTTCATTAACACCGATATCCCGGAGCCTTGTGGGTAAGCCCAGTTGCTGATTCAATTCAAATAAATGATTCACCACCGCTTCTCCGGTTGTATGGGTAAGTTCCATTGCCAGTGCCATTCTTTTAAATTCAGTTTCCATACCCGGTGCATTGAACCGCATGCCATACGGAAGATTCACCGCATTAGCCAAACCATGATGTGTATCCAGCAAAGATGACAATGGATGTGCCAGTGAATGAACAACGCCCAGCCCTTTTTGAAAAGCCACCGCTCCCATCAGCGAAGCAATCATCATCTTGCTCCGTGATTCAAGGTCAGGATTATTTACCGCATCCGAAATGGATTGATTGATCAGAAATATTCCTTCCAATCCTATGCCACCGGCAAGCGGATGAAAGTTTTTTGAAATGAAGGCCTCCATATTGTGCGTGAGTGCATCCATACCAGTTGCGGCTGTTATAAAAGCCGGCAGCTCCATGGTTAATAGCGGATCTGCAAATACGATTTTCGCCATCAGTTTTGGCGCAAACAAAATCCTTTTACGATGGGTATCATCTTCAGAAATAATAGCACTTCTACCAACTTCACTACCCGTTCCACTGGTGGTAGGTACTGTAATAAAATAGGGAACTTCTTCTGTAACATATTGATCACCGCCAATCAGATCATCATAATCAAACAAGTCACGGTGATGATTAACCCTGAGCACAATTGCTCTTGCAACATCCATCGCTGCACCACCACCAATGCCAATGATACAATCTCTGTTGGTAGCTCTATAGGCATCGCCACCTTTTAACACATCGCTCTTCACCGGGTTTTTATGAATATCAGCAAACACCTCCACTGAAATAGATTTAGCACTAAGACTTTCAACGATCGCTTTAAAAAAATCCAGTCCGCCTACCATTGGGTCCGTAACCAACAATGCTCTGCTCAAACCATTCGCCCGCAAATGATCCGGCAATTCTTTAATGGCATTGGCTCCAAACCGAATGGTGGTTGGGTAATTAAATTGTCTTACTGTATTAAAATCTGTCATCATTTTTTATTTTTTATTCTTTATTTTTTTGAGCCCGACTTTAGTATTTCATCCGATAGCTATCGGATTAACCTTCATTGGCGTCGCAGCCGATAGCTATCGGCTCTTTTACAGTTGTTTTTAATGGCAACCTAATGTATTCGGATTTAAATTGCTGTTAATTTTCGATTACCTTTTATATTAATTTTAGCTAAATCCGCCACTACTATTGATGTCAGGAAAGTTTTCGTTCCTTTGAAAAGACTACCCTTTTTCTCACATTAAAACTCTTCCCGCTTTTCATGTCATCCTTACAATCGGCAACATTTGTAACTCATATCACTCAAAAGCATTTCTTAAATCAAAAAAGGCGGTTGCCAATTATGAACCTGTTGAGCCAATTATGAGCCAATTAAAATATAGTTTCTTCCTGCTCCAACATCACCAGCTCGTTTAAAGATTTTAAATTTCTCAACAAGCGCTGTCAAGTCTCTTGTTGCCATTGCTTTTGAAACAGCATTTAATTTTTGATCGCTATGGGCAATTTTTCCTTTTTCTTTCGTGTACAAAACTGCTTTTACTTGCCTGTCGCTTAGGTCAAGCGAATGGAGCTATTGTTCATTATAAATATATTTTCATTACACCAGACTCTGTACCTAAATAATCTCCAGATACCGCTTCAATTCCCAATCCGTAACTACTTTTGAAAACTGTCTCCACTCCCACTCTCTTGTTGCGGTAAAGTGCTCAACGAACGCTGCTCCAAATAGTTCTTTTGCAACAGGCGAGTCTTTCATAGCCTGCGTAGCTTCCCACAAATTTTTAGGCAGCGTGCCATTCTTTATGTCTGCATATCCGTTACCAACAGTTGCAGGTGTTTTCAATTTTAATTTGTTGTTGATTCCATACAAACCAGCAGCAAGGCAGGCTGCCATCGCCAGGTATGGATTGCTATCAGAACCCACCACCCTTGTTTCCAACCTTGTAGAACTGTTGCCACCGGGCAAAGCACGCAATGCAGTTGTACGATTATCGATTGCCCAGGTTAAGGTAGTAGGCGCCCATGCACCTTCTACCAATCGTTTATAACTGTTAACAGTTGGTGCAAACATGGGTAATATAAATGGCAGGCAAGCCAATTGCCCGGCCATATAACTTTCCATCAACGCACTGATACCCGATACTTTCTTTTGATCGTAAAAAAGGTTTTGCTTTTTTGAATCTGCCCAAAGGCTTTGGTGAACATGGCCGCTACAGCCGGGTAAATTTTCATTGAACTTAGCCATGAAGGTTGCAATTACGCCATGTCTTTGTGCAATTTGTTTAACACCCGATTTAAATAGAACTGCCCGGTCAGCCGCCTCCAGAATTTCAGAATAGCTAATGGCAGCCTCATATACACCGGGACCGGTTTCTGTGTGCAATCCTTCAATGGGAACTCCAAATTTTTTGAGCAGGTCAAACAGGTCATTGAAATATTGATTCTTCTCAGCGGCACGTTGCATAGAATAACCAAACATACCCTGCGTAATCGGTTTCGCATCCCTGAATTTTCCGGCATATAATTCATCCGTATTATCTACCAGGTTAAACCATTCAAACTCCTGCGAAAAATACGGCGTATAACCTTTGTCGGTAGCCTGTCGGATGATAGTCTTTAATAAACTTCGTGGACAAACCGCCAGATCATTTCCTTTACTATCACGAAAATCGGCTAAAAAGAAAGGCGTATCATTCTCCCAGGGTATCTGGCGAAACGTATTCAAATCAATTACCGCCGTTGCATCCGGGTAACCAGAATGCCATCCGGTATATTTACTATTGTCGTAAGCAACATCGGCTGCATCCCATCCAAACACAACATTACAAAAGCCAAATCCTTTTTCAACAATGGAAACAAATTTTTCAAAACTGATCATCTTCCCCCGCAAAATGCCATCAAGATCTGTAACGGCCAGTTTTACTTTTTCCGCATTTTGTTCTGACAAATTGCGCAGAATACTTTCCTTTAATAATTGTTGGTCAGGCATTTTTTATTTTCGTTTTACGATAAAATGAAACCAAATATAAGCAAGTGCCAGTATAGCAAAAAAGATGAGCGATAATTTAATATTGAGTGAGATCATTGCAACCAGCGAAACCAATGCAATTGCCAATGCAACAACCGGAAATACCGGATACATCGGCACCCGGAACGGACGTTCCAAACCAGGTTCTTTTTTCCGTAATACCAATACCGAAATCATCGCAAAAATATACAACACAATGGCACCAAAACAGGCAATGGTGATGATGTCGCCTGTTTTTCCTGTAAACAATGCAATGATGCCAATGATCATATTCAACACCAGGGCATTGGCGGGAGTTTTAAATTTTGGATGAATGCGCCCAAAGATAGTTGGAATGCAGCCCGTTTTACCAAATTCATAGGTAGCACGACTTGCAGCCAATATCAATCCGTGAAAAGAGGCTACCAATCCCATTAATCCAATCGTAATTAGCAGATGATACAACCAACCACTGTTACCGGTTATTTGAGCCAAAGCCAACGGCAACGGCGAATCAGAAGCCTCCGCACCGGGCGTTGCATAAACCACTTTTTCCCAGCCGCCCACACCAATGGAAGAAACAAATACAAGCGCACATAAAATAATCAACGTCAGCAATGCAGAGCCAAAACCTTTCAACACATTTCGTTGAGGGTTCACCGTTTCTTCTGCAACATTGGCCACCCCTTCCAGCCCCAGAAAAAACCAAATGGCAAATGGCGTGGCAGCCCAAACGCCGTTCCATCCAAACGGAAAAGCATTTTGTGTGAGATTATCCCAATGAAAATGAGGCAAAGTAATACCACTGAATAATAATAATTCAAATACCGCAAAGGCGGTGATGATTAGTTCAAAAGTAGCTGCTGCTTTTACGCCTGATATATTCAGCGCAGTAAAAAGAAGATAGGCTGTTATGGCAATGGAAGTAACTGAAAACTGCGGAAAAAAAATATGGAAGTAAGCGCCAATAGCAGCAGCAATAGCAGGGGGTGCAAATACAAATTCGATGATCTGTGCCATGCCCGCAATAAAGCCGATATCTTTTCCCATGGCCCTGGTAGCATAATCAAATACGCCACCTGCCTTTGGTATAGCACAGGCCAGTTCAGTATAAGAAAAGGTAAAAGTGATATACAGGATAATGATAAAAAAGGTTGCGATGGCAAGGCCCAAGGTTCCACCAACCGGCAGACCCAGATTCCAGCCAAAATACATACCTGATATTACATAACCAACGCCAAGCCCCCAAAGCATTATAGGGCCCAGCGTTCTTTTAAGATGAGGGGTAGCTTCAGTATTTTCTGTCACCGGTTTATTACTCATTGATCTTTTATTAAAAATAAAGATAATGATAACTAAGATTGATATAATTGCTGGAACTTAAAAGAAGCACTTGCAACAATCATAAAAACATCCTCAATAAATGGAAAATACGAATCCGATTACAAGTCATTTTTCTTCAACAATTCCACTGCATGATTGGCTGCCCTTGCAGTTAATGCCATATAAGTTAATGACGGATTTTGAGTAGACGTAGAAGTCATACATGCTCCATCTGTTACAAATACATTTTTACATTCATGCAATTGGTTCCACTCATTTAACAAAGATGTTTTAGAATCTCTGCCCATTCTTACGCCACCCATTTCGTGAATGTCCAGTCCGGGTGCCTGTTTGCTGTCGGTTGTTTTGATATCCGTAAATCCTGCCCTGGCATACATTTCAGTATATTGCTCAAAAAAATCAAGGATCATCTTTTCGTCATTCTCATCATAGTCGATAGAAATTTTTAACAACGGAATGCCCCATTCATCTTTTTGCTCTTTATCAAGTGCAACGTAATTGTTCTCCTTTGGTATGGTTTCGCCCATGCATTGCGAACCAATATTCCACGAGCCCAACCCGGGCTTCATCAGTCCATCTTTCAATCCCTCACCAAAGCCTTCCTGTTTTGTATTAGTATTGCGGTTGGCATTAAAAGTGGTAGCATAGCCACGCAAAAAATCAGTCTCTTGTTTTCGCAAATTCCGAAACCGTGGAATGTAGGCACCCGAAGCCCGTCCGTTTTCTGTTTTAAGTTCTAAAAGGCCATCATACTTCGCCGTTATCCTTGCCCGGTAGTTGTGAAAGGCTACATACTTTCCAAGTAAGCCATTATCATTACCGATTCCATTTGGAAAACGCTTTGAGGTAGAATTGAGTAATATCAAATTGGTGTTCAGGGCACCAGCATTTACAAAAATTACTTCGGCAAAAAATTCAACTACTTCTTTGGTATTGGCATCTATCACCCTTACCCCGGTTGCCTTCCCTTTTTCCTCATCATAAATAATGGAATGAACCACAGAATGCGGCCGCAGCGTAAGGTTACCCGTTTTTTCTGCCCACGGAATGGTGGTAGAATTGGCATTGAAATAACCGCCAAACGGGCAACCCCGCTGACATAAATTCCGTGCCTGGCATTGTCCCCTGCCCTGTTCAATATGTATGGGTGCTGGTTCAGTAAGGTGAGCGCAGCGTGCAAAAATTACATGGCGGTCTTTATATTGCTCACCCACCGTTTCTTTAAAATGATTTTCTACACAGGTAAGTTCCCAAGGTGGCAAAAACTCACCGTCTGGCAGCTCCTCCAATCCATCTTTGTTACCACTAATGCCGGCAAACTTTTCTACATAGCTATACCACGGTGCAAGGTCTTTGTAACGGATTGGCCAGTCTACTGCAAATCCATCACGGGCGGGACCTTCAAAATCAAAGTCGCTCCAGCGCTGTGTTTGCCTGGCCCACATGATGCTTTTTCCACCAACCTGGTAACCCCGTATCCAATCAAAAGATTTTTCCTGAATGTAGGGATGCTCCTTGTCCTTTACAAAAAAATGCATCGCATCTTCTTTAAAAGCATAGCATCTGGAAATTGATGGATTATCTTTTGCAATCGCATAAGGCACCTGCCCACGATGTTCAAACTCCCAGGGAAGCATGTTGGTAGTTGGATAATCTTTCAGATGTTTTACATCCCGGCCACGTTCCAGCAACAAGGTCTTCAATCCTTTTTCACAAAATTCTTTAGCTGCCCATCCGCCGCTCATACCGCTGCCGATTACAATGGCATCAAATGTTTTTTTGTTGTCTCCCATAATTATTTAAAATATTTGTTTCAATGGTGTGTGAACCGATAGCTATCGGATGATGAAAGGTAAATGGTGAAATGTAAATGGTTAATTGAAAGTAGAAAAAACTTTTAGCCGGACATTGGTCATACGCTCACCAAGTTCCGATAGGGTCATTCGTCGCCAGTGAAGCTATCTTTTTACTACCCTCTTTCAGTAATGATCAACTCTAAAAAAGCAGATCATCATCAATGAGAATAAAAAATAAAATGATCACCACTCCGGCTATTTTCATAATCGCTCAATGATTCCTTCAGCTTTCAATATTAAACCGGCACACATCCTCTAAAATTGCTTCCCGGCACCATCTTGTAATTCATCACATCAGTCATATATTCTTTAGAAGATGTAAAAGCCTGCACGGTGTATCGTTTGGTGGTTTCATAAAAAAATACCAACTGCTCCGATAATTCCTTTTTCTTTTCTACATTGCTCAGCCATTCATTTTGTTGAGCTGGCGTACAATCTTTAAATGACTGGCCGTATTTATCTTTTGCCAACTTATAAAACTCCTTCAAGCCGAGGTTGAACTTAGTTTGCTTTTCAGGATCAAAACAATCATCTGCCATCTTCAACACAAACTCGTGCGCCTTCACCTCTTTGGCACCGATAAAATTTGTTTTGGGGATAATCAGTTCCGATAACTGCATCATCATATTTTCTTCATCACCACTCAGTGTAATGTTTTTTAATTTCAACAAGGGTTGATTCTGCTGCCCGCAGGATGGTAGTACAATGGCACCCAAAGAAAGTAGAATCACACTGTTAATGGCTGCTCTTCTGTTCATGTAATAAGTTTAAATAATGATGTAAACAACTGTAAATTGAAAATGCAATGAAACACACGGCACTATCCTTTCAATTTTTTTAAATAATTCAGATTGTACTGCATGCTTTCCATGGCCGAACTGCTGTATTCTTCCTGCTCAATAAAAAAATATTTCATGCCAGACAACGATCCATTTTCGAGTATCTTTTTTATATCAAGTCCTCCTTTACCAAACTCCGTGCTTTCCTTTTTTACAAGATCCATGTCCTTCAAATGCCAGAGGGGAAAACGCCCCGGATATTTTGCAAAATAATCAAGTGGATTGCTTCCTGTAGCCACTACCCAACCAAGATCCAGTTCCATACAAACAACGGCCGGGTCAGTGTTTTCAATCAACACATCATACAAAACTTTTCCATTCACCTTTTCAAATTCATAATCATGATTGTGATAACCGAATTTGATATTTAACTTTTTGCTGGCCTCGCCTGCTTTATTAAATTGATCGGCAACTTTTTTATAATTGTCCACGGTTTGTCCATCGCTCGGCATAGAGGAACATATAAGATATTCCTGACCGGAGGCCGCCGCATCGTCCAATGTTTGCTGCCATTTATCATCCAGGTGTATATGACCACTTCTTAGCGTCATACCTAAACCAGCACAAATTTTCTTCATTTCCGCAGGCTTTAAACCATAGTAATATCCCTTGGTGCTTCCGGCAGATTCAATTTGCTTTATACCCAATGCTGCCAGTTTCTTTAGCGTGCCGGCTGCATCTTCCAGCATCTCTTTTCTTACCGTGTACAATTGAATACCGGGATTGCCACCCAATTTACCATTCACATCAAAGGATGATAATAGTGCGGTGCCAAGGGTAAGTTTTCCAGCGTTGATTAAAAAATTTCTACGTGAGTTCATAATTTATATTGAATGAGTGTATAATAAAATCTTGTATCTGTGGTTGTAATTTTACGACAAAAAAAGCATTTTGCGATTCTCTTAGTGTTATTTCTTTTTCAACCAGCCATTGTCGTTTAACCAATCTGTCAGCCGCAGCGGCCATGTCTTAATGCTATTCAATTTAGAATTTTTTCCCATATTAAATGCGTGATTTCCTTGCGACATTAGGTGAACTTCCACAGGCACGTTAGCCTTTCGATGCAACTGCAAAAGCTTCACGATTGGCTCCGAACAACATTCGTCGTTATTAGCCGCCAATAAAAAAGCAGGTGGAGCTGAAGGGGATACAGAATCGGGTACAGCCAACGGACCTGGATAAATCAGTACCTGAAATGCGGGCCGTGCCGTTAGCAAATCAATTGCATCTGGTTGAAAATAATTTTTATCCTTGTATTTAAATGCAACCCAGCCTGCAACTTCGCCCCCAGCAGAAAATCCCATCACACCAATTCTGGCAGTATCAACCTGGTAAATACCTGCCATGCTTCTTACCAATCGCATAGCACGAAAAATATCCTGCGTAGGATGATGTTGCAGATACAGAGAATTTTCCTGACGGAATAAACGATATTTCAATACAAAGGCCGTTACCCCAATGCTATTTAAATACAATGCAGCATCACGGCCTTCAGAATTGAATACCAGATTTTGAAACCCGCCGCCTGGACAAATTACCACCGCTGCACCGGTTGCTATTTCTTTGGGTGCTATAAATACTGTTATTGATGGATTGTTGATGGTATTAATCCACCAATCTTTCGCCTGCTCCGGTTCATTCTTTTTACTTTCAAAACCAGGAGCACCGTTTTTCCATAAATAAATTACGTTGGGACTATCCTGTGCTAACAAAAGTTTCATCATCAATAATGCAACAAGAAAAAGAGTAATATGCCTTTGATAAAAAAGACGGTTATTCATATTTGGAAATTATTTTTAAATAATATCAACAATCTTATTCGATGAATATAAATAAAAATAGTTTGCCGGATTCATCCAATGAAACATTAAGCTACTACTATTATTGAAGCAAACACTTAAAAGGAAGAAAAATAACACAATTGGTTAAGATAGTACCAGAAATATTTTGTTTCGGGCGAATTTCAATTTGCCGCAATTAGGTGCACGCCTTACTAACAGACTTTTACAATGGCTGGCAATTTTCTTAAAAGTTAGTATCCCGCTGAGGTTCATAACCCATGATTATAAAAGCAAACTTTTTTTATGTTGAATTTTATCGAATCACATTACTTGTGTGCTGAATTACTTTTTTGTATTTACTTTATAAAAAACATTTTCTATGAAAAATATATCCCGCCGTAATTTTTAGGAAATAGTTACAAAGCTTCCTTGGCAGGAACCGCTATATTTGCTTGAAGCAATTTAAACACAACATCAATGAAGCAAATTTTTGTACACCATGTATATTTTTGGTTAAAGAATACAGGAAACGTTGCAGACCGAGAACAGTTAGTGAAGGGCCTTAAAAAATTATCAAAAGCTACTACAATAAAAGATTTCCATATTGGTAAACCTGCCAATACCAATCGTGATGTAATCGACAGCTCTTATGCTGTATCCTGGATGTTGATTTTTGAAAATGGTGCAGACCAGGCAATTTACCAGACCGATCCGATTCACTTGAAATTTATTGAAGAGTGTGCTCATCTATGGTCGAAGGTGTTAGTGTATGATGCTGAAGATGCATAAATATCCAAATAATTTCAACTCAGGGAATGGAACTTATTACAACTAAGGTTATGGAGTAACTGCCTTTATACAAATTCGAAATTTTAGCTTGCTTTAGTCTCAAATACTTGAACGATTTTCTTAAGCATTCCATAGAAAAGCAAGTGAGCGCCCGATAAATCAAAGTTGGAATCACACAAAAAACAAAGCTAAATCTTCAGACAATAAAATAAATTAAAATACGTTGAGGTTTACTTTGTGCGCTAAGGCATAAGCGTTACATTTGTCAGGATATTTCAACATTTTGGCAAATCACCTTAAGAAATAAACATTGAAAAAACTAATCTGGCTGCTGCTGGCTATTGTTGGCTGCACAGCCCCCAAAAGTTTACACCAGTCTGGCACCTACACCATAGAAAGTGTAGACAGGGACGTAGTAACATTTAAGGGTATTTCAGGCTCCTATCAACTTCCAGTAGATACACTTAAGATTGGCGATACCGTTAGAATGAATGTAATCCGGATATCAAGAGGCCGGGGAAAGTAAAACAATTATCCAATCAGTTTTAAGGTAAGTATGAACAGTAAATGGTATTTCATCCAACACCACACGTTAGGTCGGGGGACCAATTGATCCGTCGTTTTATTACTATACAATACAAGTACTTTAGATATTTTTTCACTGACATTACTGCCACTGTTTTTTATCCGTAGCCAATCCCGTCAGGTAAATCTAAAAAGCTTTTTATTCAACGTTGTCAGCAGACCACAAAAAAATCGAATCCTTCAATTTGGAAAATTATTGGCTTCAATAGCATGGATAAATAGACCTGGCTGATATATTGGTTCAATTCAATTTTAAATTGTTGACCGGTGCATTTTTAAATATTGCAGCAAAAACCTGCGAATAACGCTCGCAAACAATTGTTCGCTTTACTGCACCAATGATTATTGATCATTTGAATTCAAGACAAATGCCATTGGATGCAAATACCTGATCAATTAGGAGTAGAAAGGTTGGAAGAAATTTAATAAAAGTCCGAAACTGAGCAGACTATAAAAAAATATTTTCTTTACGCAAGAAACACCCCATTGATCATCACTTTATCAATCAGATTTGTGCCAAACGAATAAGGCAGGTAAGCCAGCGAATTCATTGGTTTGGTAAATATAAGATTCGCCTTTTTACCAATGGTAATGCTGCCCAACTTATCCCCCAACTCCATGGCATAAGCCCCATTAAGAGTCGCTGCATTGATGGCCTCTTCTGGTAGCATCTTCATTTGGATACAACTCACAGCTACCACCAGGTTCATATTGCCGCTGGGGGACGAACCCGGATTGTAATCAGATGCCAAAGCAATGGCAGCGCCTGCATCAATCAACTGACGTGCCGGTTGAAAAGGCATCCGCAAAAAGAAGGCGGCAGTTGGTAGTAAAGTACAAAGTCCGCCCCACTTCCGATTGGATAATAACTCAACATCCGAAATGGTGAGGGTTTCCAAATGATCGAGTGATACCGCATCAAGGCGTTGTCCTGCTTCTATTCCCCCAATACTATTCAACTGATTCACATGCAGTTTTGGCTTTAGTCCGTAAGCCAGTCCGGCCCTGCAGATGGTTTCAGTTTCTTCGGGAGAAAAGAAGCCTGTTTCGCAAAACACATCTATATAATCTGCCAGTTTTTCGGCTACTATCACAGGCAGCATTTCATTGATGATAAGATCAATATAGCCTTGGTGATTTTCTTTAAACTCTAGGGGAAAAGTATGAGCACCCAAAAAGGTTGATTTGATCGTTAATGGAGAATTTGCCTTTAGTTTTTTTATTACACGAAGCATCTTCAGTTCGCCCGCTACCGATAAGCCATAACCGCTTTTTATTTCAATGGCACCGGTTCCGAGTTTACTGACCTCTTCCAGTCTTTTCAATGCTTCGTCATATAGGATCGCTTCAGAAGTATCGCTTATTTTTTTTGCAGAATTTAAAATCCCACCACCTCTTGCTGCAATTTCTGCATAGGTCAATCCTTTAATCTTATCAACAAACTCATTTTCTCTGGAGCCTGCAAATACGATGTGAGAGTGACTATCGCACCAGGCAGGCAATACAAACTGACCAACAGCATCGATGATCACCTGCGGTAACTGCGGTACTTTTAACTCCAGTTCATACATTGGGCCATAATCTGCCACCAGGCCATATTCAATCAATAAAAAAGCATTCTCAATAAAAGGCAGGTCTGCCAGTTCCTTCCCCCTGAGCACATGAGTTTGTTCTCTGGTACCAATGAGTTGAGCGATATTTATAACGAGCGTGGTCATTGATTTAAAATATCATTTGAAAGTCTACAGGTTTTCAAAAACTTCTTTGCCAAATTTTTCCAACCCCGGGTCTCTAGCACCCATCAACAACAAAACGCAGCCCTCTTCCAAATGAGGTTGGATGGCGGTCACTAAATCAGTCCGGTTTTCTATAAAGAAAGCATTACTGCCCAATTGCTTCAAATCAGTTATCAAATCATTGGCTGAAATATCTTTTACGGCAGTGCCACCTGCATAATATATTTCACTCATCCATATTTCATCTGAGGGTCTTAATACCGCAGCAATATCTTTTACAAAATCATTTCTTAAAAACCTGGTAGGACCATAACCATGGGGCTGAAACCATGCAATCACCTTTGGAGCAATGTACTGACAGGCAGCAATAGACGCAGCGCATTTAGCAGGATTGTGTGCATAATCATCAATAACCCACACCCCTTTTTTTTGGCCCAATACCTGGTGCCTCCGGTAAATTCCTTCGTAATATTTCAGTGCATCGGCACAAACCTGAAGATCTACGCCCAATTGGTTGGCAACAGAGGTTGCGGCCAGCGCATTTTCCATATTGTGTTTACCAACTGTATTGATAGAAAACAAAACACCGGCGATGCTATATTGAATGGTAAATCCCGACTGATGAAAATCCTTAGCCTGGTATCCAGCTTCAATATTTTCATCGGTGCTAAAATCATGATTGGCATTAACCGATAACTTTTGTGATAAAGCGTTGGATTGGTTCACAATAAACAATTCCCTGGTATTGCTTTTAAACTGTCCGAAGATATTCATCAGCTCGGCAATCTCCTGGTGATCTTTATCAATGTTCAGCAGCAGTCCAACCTCCGGGTGATACTGTACAATTGAGCCATCACTTTCATCTGCTTCTATCACCAACCATTCGCCGGCTCCCACTTCTGCATTGCCGATTTTGCCTTGTTTAATGATGCTAACCAAACCTGCTCCGCTGATAATGCTCGGCTGCAAACCAGCAAACTTCAGTATATCAAATAACATGGCACTGGTAGTGCTTTTTCCCGATGTGCCTCCAATTGCAATGGTTCTTTTACTATTGGCAATTATTGCAAGTAATTCCGACCGCTTAATAATTGGGATGCCGAGGCTTTTTGCTTTTTGCACTTCAAAAACGGTATCCTCAACCGCCGTTGATACCACTACCAATTCAGTATGTTCATTGATGCCGTCGCCATTTTGCAGGAAACATTGTATTCCTGCGGCCTCTAGTTTTTCCTGTGTTTCGTTGTAAACATTTGGTGCAAAGAAACGATCGCTGCCCGACACCGCTTTTCCTGTCCCAGCCAAATATTGAGCAATAGCACTCATACCGGTGCCGGCTACTCCAATAAAAAAAAATGTTTTAAAATCGTTGACGCCTGCAATCATAAATAAAATAATTAATTAGCTAATCGTTGTATTGTGGTGCAGGGTGCGGTAAGCCAACAGAAGGCTAACTGCCATAAATACACCACCTAAAAAAAAGGCAGCTCCTGCAAATTGCACCGGTGCCGTTGGCTTTGTAAAATAAGAAAAGAGGCTGGTCATCAATACCGGACCGATGATATTGGTTAAGCTCATGATACTGGTTAACCCACCCTGTAGTTCGCCCTGCTCGTTTGCCGGTACCTGCCCCGAAATGATGGACTGCAATGCCGGGCCGCAAATACCTCCCAAACAATAAGGGAATAAAAAAACAAACATCATCCAGCTTTGAGTTGCAAATGCAAATAAAAATAAGCCAATGGTGTACAGCGCTAATCCAAGATAAACACTTCGCTTATTACCAAGGATCGGATTAACAACCCGAATCAATCCTCCCTGCACAATCCCCACCAGTAACCCTACTAACCCCAATGAGATGCCTATCATTTTTGCTGTCCAGCCAAATTGCTTAATGGTAAAAAAAGACCAGGTACTTTGCACCGAATTGGCTGCGAGATAAATAAGAAAAAAAGAGACGACCAATCCACTTACTGCCGGGTATTTTTTAAACTGTCTTAAAGCGCCCAAAGGGTTCGCCCGCTTCCAATCAAAGGCTCTTCTGTTTTCAACTGCCAACGATTCGGGCAATACAAAATATCCATAAACGCAATTCAGTAAGCTTAAACAGGCTGCCACTATAAAGGGTATCCGCACTCCATACTCTCCTAAAAACCCTCCAATTACGGGGCCCAAAATAAATCCTACTCCGAAAGCCGCACCAACCATTCCAAAATTTTGTGCACGGTTTTGAGGGGTGCTGATATCCGCTATATAAGCAGTAGCTGTTGTAAAACTGGCACCTCCCAAGCCCGCAATCAACCGGCCTACAAATAACCAGGCAATGGATGGTGCAAGTGCGAGAAAAATATAATCAATACCGAGGCCAAATAAAGATAATAATAAGACCGGGCGTCTTCCATACCGGTCACTCAGGTTTCCCAACAACGGTGCAAACAAAAACTGCATGATAGCATAAGCAAATGCCAGCCATCCGCTATACCTGGAGGCGTCGCTGATATTACCATGAATCAATTGCTCTATTAAGCCCGGTACCACCGGTATGATAAGACCAATGCCGGTAACGTCAATCAGCAGCGTAATAAAAATAAAACTGATTGCAGCAGTACGATTGGAGGCCATATTAAAAATTGGTTATAAAACAAAGATAACACTGCCTTCACCTAAAGGAATCGCAATGCAACTCTTTTATTTTAAAAAGGTTGATGAAAGATTATTGACTTAACGTAAAACTAGCAAAGCAAATAATTTGACAAATGCCTGATGATAATTTTTGACATAAAAAAAGAGCCCAATAAATTGAACTCCTTTTTTGTAGTATATCAGTTTGGAATTACCATCTGTTTCCACCACCACCGCCACCGCGGTTGTTAGAATATCCACCACGGCTTCCACCGCCGCCACCGGTTCTTTCTTCTCTTTCTTTAGCTACAGAAACAGACATTGCTCTTCCTTCAACTTCTTTGTTGTTTAAACCCAACATTGCGTCTTTACCTTCTTCGGCGTTTGGCATTTCAACAAAACCAAAACCACGTGAGCGGCCTGACTCTCTGTCCATAATAACTTTGGCTGAAGAAACTTCACCAAATTTTGAAAATAAATCGTTAAGCTCAGCATCGTTTGTGTTGAAACTCAAATTTGAAACATAAATGTTCATAATCTTAAAATTAATAAATAAAAAATAAAATACCTGTGATGGTAACTAAAAACAAAAAATTTTAAGAAGAGAAAACTAATACGTTGGAGAAGTAAAAAATTGAATCTATCTAAAAACGATGTGCTCATTGAGCTATAATCACGGTGCAAATATAGACTTATATAGTTGTAAACAATGTTTTATTTTGAATGTGGATAAAACACTTCAAATTGATGCGATTGGAAATCGCTAAAACAATAGCAAGCAATTCAACTTTATTCTATTTCTGATGATATAAAGCATGCGAATCGAGTCAGATAAAAGGTGTAATTCCGTTTAGAAATCACACCTTAAAAATATAACGCAACCGTTGCCTTTACCCCTTCAGTCTTGTTACTAAATCTACATAAGACTGCATCGCAGTTTCTTCAGGTTTGCCTTTCAGTTCTTCCCAGGCATTGTATTTTGCCTTCGCAACAAAATCAAAAGGATTGGTAGGTGCATCAATATTTACATCGCCTTCAGTTGACTGTTTGTACAAAGCATATAATTGCAATAAAACATCATTGCCGGGCTTTTCAGGTAAGGTTTTGCTATTGGCTACAGCCTGCTCAAATAATGTGGTGAGTTCCATGTTTATTTTTTTCTAAAATTACACGAATAATCCATCACATGTGATTTTTACATTTAAGGGGAATTCCAACTAACCATTTCCTGTACAACGGCCTGTTCCTACAAAAAAATCATTCCAATTTTTCTAATTCTTTTAAATAATCGTATTGCAGATCTTCATGCAGCGTATCAATGACCTTAGCAATTTTCTTTAATTGAAACTGGTACAGGTTATTCAATACCGTATTTTTTTGAATCGGTATGGGCGAATTGACCAGGGTGCGGCAGAAATGCAACAACAATTCCACCTCCGCCTGTTTGGAACCTGTATGGCGAATATACTTTGCAGTTATTCTTAAAATTTTCCGAAGGCTTTTCTTTGCAAAATATAAATTGGAATGATTGATCGCTGCAAACTGTTCTTCCATATCTTGCTTTACCATTTCAATAAAGGCCGCTTCATCATGGGCTTCAAAAAGTAAATAAGTCAGCAATTCTTTATTTTCTTTTTTATACTTTGCCAATCTCAAACATAGCTCTAACAATTTTGCCGGTGCCACTGCATTTAGCTCCTGTTTAATTTCATTGATCGTAGCTGCTTTCATGCAGCTAAATTACAAAAATTGTAATGGTTACTGTCGGACAGCAATTCAGAGAGAAATAGTTTTTTAACCAGGTGTAATACTTGTAAGGTTGCTGTCATAGCTTCGCCCATCATCCTTTGTGGACTGTTAGATATTACCTTTTATTTTATATTGTTGGTTTATAATTTAATACGAAGTGAGAACAGTTTTGTTTTAGGTTCTGCGGCAACAAGTCGTCTTTTTAATTTATTAGTACCAATATTTAAAAAAGCCCTTCAAATGAAAGACTCCAGAGTAATGGCATTTATACTGGAGCACCAGATAAATATTTTGAATGGATTAAATAATAAAAAGTAAGTGTGGCTATTTTTTAAAATAATTTTAGCCAAAAAAATTTTAAACTGACCTGGCTATTTACCTACGAATGTAATTTACAAAGTCCATTAAGGTATGATGAAACATAAAAGGTTCTGTGTTAGAATTGAAACGCTGCGGCAGTTGATGGTATTAACAATCAAAAAAATCCCGGTGAGTTTGTGTAACTAACCGGGAACAAATTAAGTAAACTGTAAAAGCTAATTCAGCTTTGCCGACATAAATTCTACCAACTTGTCTTCACTCATTTTATTGGTGGTAGATTCATCAGTACGGGTGTTTTTAAACTGTGCAGTGTCTGCCAGGTAATGAATGAACTGCTCCTGTATCTGACCGCTGCCTGTTACATGAACGTAGGTTGCATTTTCAAGGTGACTGGCAATTTCTTTAAAAAACTTTAACTGCAAAGATTTCTCATGATTGTTGGCATTTTTCTCACTTGAGTTTGAGGAACTTTTTCCCCCTTTTACAGAAGCCAGCACTGAAAGCGTTTCTGCCTTCGGTATGTCTCTTCCTACTATTACTGCTGCCTGTGTATCCATCCATACACCGAATTGTTTTTGATTGTCCATGTTATTTTGTTTTGTTTACCAAGCTGGTTCAACTACCGTACCGTTAAAAAAAACTGAGAACAGTTGACTTTAAAAAATCATCCAATTACTGACAATTGGAAATTTATCTTTTAATTCAATAAATACCATCTACCCCGCAAAAACCTGTGTGTAAAATATGCGGCCGTGTCTGTCTTTCGCAATACCAATCCCAATGTATTTGTAATTACCCAACATATTTTTCCGATGGCCGGATGAATTGTTCCACATGGTTACTACGTAGTAAAAAACAAGAACCCATTTTATGAGTTGTTGGATGATATAAAATGCTAATAACTACAAAGCAAATTTTACCTGGCTTTTATAACTTGATGGCCTGTTTTATTTTAGATGAGAAAAGTGTGTTCTCTTTTTCTACTCTTTCAAATGCGAAGCCCGGTCTGATGACCCAGCTCTTTTTAGTGGTTTGCCTAAATACAATCCACCAAAAAAAGAAAAGGGTTGAACAACAAGCGGCGATGAACACAATCCAGGCTGGAATTGAGTTTTTTAAATTTATGAGCATGCCATCATTTTCATACAAACCAAAACCAATCAACGAAGGTATCCTGTACCAATAGTAACAGGCAACAGCAGATGCCGCAAAAATGCTGATTAGTTTTTCTTCCCCCCTTTTGGCGAATACCGCTCTTAATGCTTCATACAATACCAATGTTACAAATGTGCCAAACAGTGGCAGTTTATACACCTGAAAAAGTTGCTCCAGGGTGGAACTACTTTCATGATCGGGTACATGAAACCAGCCCCATACAAAACCGGGAAAACCGCCAACCATTAAATAGCCGGAAATCTTATGATACACCGTTTTCTTTACTGTGAAAGGGGTGATCCCGGGCGTGGAATCAGGACAAGGGATCACACAGTTTCTACATTCGCCGCAATGTGCATTCGGTATCGACAGCAAGGTATTGGAACCATATAATTTTTCAACCGGATAAACAGGGCATAAACCAGAACACCAGGCACTTTTCCACTCGTAGAAAAAGCCTGCCGTTACAGACATTGCAACCATCGATAAAATCAATATGCCAGTGGCCAATCCATTGGCATTAAAAAAAGCATGACGCAACGGAATTAGAATATATAAAGCCAGCACCGCCACTAAATTCAGTTGGGCTATTTGGTCGGTTGAAAGCCGCTTTCTTTTTGAAATACCCCAGTGCCGTGGCAGTAAAGCATTGGTTGCCATCGGACAAACATTTCTCCAAACCCCCGTAAAAACAACGAGTAAAAAAGGTGCGATTGGAATTAATATATTCCAGAACAGAATGATTCCGATAGCCGGAAAAAAAATTAAACAAAATAAAATAACAGTGCCTGCCAGCCAAACCAGGCCCTGGATAACCCGCCAGATTAGTATTGAACGATCCGACAACTGAATTCCTGATTTGAAAGGAAGATGACCCTTTATCATAACGGCAAATTTGGTATGATTTAATAACAGCCCTTATGCAGGTTAAATAAAAAAGGTTGGATTATAATTTGGATAGTTTTGGTTTTATATCCTGATTCAGGATTTCAAAAATTTAACTTCTCTCTTCTTTTTCATTTTCTTATAAGCAAGACAGGCATTATTAAATCGTTCGGTAATATTGATTGATTTAAAATCTAACGCAAGTTAAATAAACTTCTTAATAAAAGATATTTTTGTCTTCTTTTTTGGATTCGTCTATCAGGTCTGTTACATTTATACAATTTTAATCGACACCAGCCTACGTGTTACTCGCTAAACTGATCTGGTAACAAATTAGAAACCTAAGGTGAAATACGCTTGTCATCATTTTTGCCGAATGTTTTACCCAACCCATATCGCCCAATTGGTTTGATTTTCATTCTTAATAACATAAAATAGCAGTTACATAATTTTATGATTGTAAAAAAGCAGCCTTTTCTAAAGACCGCATTAATTCTATGTTCCCATTCATCAACTTACTTATCAAACATAAATGATTTCTTTTCGGTTGCAACAGTAACTTCCGGCACTTAATCCCCATTGGTTAAATTTTTTAAGAATATTAATTGAGCCATTTACACTTTGTACCTGGCTGCTATAAAGCGTTTTACCTGAAAGTTCACTTGTCATAAACTGTGCATTGCCTGCTGCATCTTTCAACATTGTCTGTAATGTTCCTAAAACCTGTTACCTGGCCAACAGTAGATCTCGGCTGCCATTCAATTTCAAGGTACTAATTGCGCTACAGTCCATCTTAATATCTTTACCAGCCGTCATTAATCTCACCTGCGCTTACTCATCCTTATTCCAATAAAAATACCCGCTAAAGCACATCCAATAACAGTAAGCCCGATCAAAAACGGTGTGATGGTTTCATACTGCAGATGCTTCATTAATTTCATTTCTATAATACCAATCAACAACGACAGCAAAATGCCGCTGGCAAACCCTGCAATACCATATTGTATTTTCATAATTCAAGGTAATAAATAAAGCAATGCATGTAATTTTGCGTAAACTTTTAAATTACGATGACATTAGAACTATTGATACCGGTAGCATTTAAAAATCCACAGGGCACCTGCGAAAAAGACACGATCGTTTTAGCAGGTGATATTGGTGGTACAAAAGCCAATATACTACTCAGCCGTTTTTCTACAAATGGTTTGAAAACCATCAAAGAAAGTCGTTTTGTAAGTAAAGATCATGATACCTTCCATGATATACTCTCCCAATTTTTAGAAGGGCAACCCAAACCAGATAAAATTTGTTTTTCGGTAGCAGGTCCGGTGATAGATGGCAAAGTAAAGTTTACCAACTTGAGCTGGCAAATTGATAGTGAAGAAATTTCTCAGTATTTTGGAGGCATTCCGGTTGCCATACTAAATGACCTTGAATCGACCGCTTACGGTTTGGCGGGGCTACGTAAGGATGAGCTGAGCACACTTTGCAAAGGAACCAACGACACAAACGGCAACATTGCTATCCTCGCTGCAGGTACAGGTTTGGGAGAGGCGGGGCTATATTTTGATGGCAGCCAATATCACCCTTTTGCTACCGAAGGAGGCCATTGCGACTTTGCACCCCGTTCACCAAGGGATGTGGAGGTGTTAAATTTCTTATTAAAAAGACATGAACATGTAAGTTGGGAACGATTGCTAAGTGGAAACGGAATTTTTACTATCTGGCAATTTCTTACCGAGGTTGAAAAAAAGGACAGACCGAACTGGCTGGTGCAACAAATGGAAAATACTGACCCCGCTCCCATTATCAGCAAAGCTGCTTTAGATGGCACCTGCCCGGTTTGTGCAGAGGCGATTGAAATGTTTAACCGCTATCTTGCTGTGGAGGCTGTAAATCTTATTTTAAAATTAAAATCAACTGGCGGACTTTATCTCGCCGGAGGTATAGCGCCCAAACTTTTAACGCTGTTAAACCCGTCTGCCTGGAAAGAAGTATTTGAAAAAAGCGGGCGCATGGGGAAGCTACTTGATGAAGTCTCTGTGTATGTGGTGCTCAATCAAAAAGCTCCTTTACTGGGTGCTTCGTACTATGCTTGTTTGAGTATTTAAGAATAAAAACGAGAAATTATAAGGGTGATTTTTATCCAGGTTTAATCTGGCAAAATTTTTACCATTATATTTTTGTAGTACACTTTACTTTTAGGATCGTGGCCTTGCAGTGCAAACGTACCTTTTGAAAGCACCCGCATTGCATCTCCTTCACTGCGTTGTACATTTTCCGGCTCAATATAATCCACCACAATTTTATCATTGATTTTTATCACCACTCTTTTACCTTGCACTGTAATGTGCTCAGTGTACCATTCATTGTCTTTTACATAAACTTCTTTCACATCTTCTATTCCATACAGGCTGCCGGTTCTACGCCAATCTGTATGTGAATTATTTACCTGTACTTCATAACCCTTGGAAGGCCAGCCGCCCTGCTGAAATGAAGTATGAAAATAAATACCGGAATTTGATCCGGGAGTAGTCATCACCTCTGTTTTAAACTCAAAGTTTTTAAAACTATGCTGGTGTACGTCTCCATCATAAAACAAATGTGCCACATCACCATTTGCTACAATCATTCCATTCTCTACTGAAAAGGTTTTGGCATTGTCCCCTACTTTCCATTGTTTGAGCGACTTACCGTCAAAAAGGGATACCCAACCCTTTTTTGATTCGTTCATTGAAAATGCAGTTACTACCGCCAGGGAAATACCAACTATACTAAAAGCTACAAATCTTTGCATGGCATAATGTTAAACTTGAAGAAACTAATGAGAAACGAATCTATATCTTTTTACTGAATTGGAAAATCAAAGTAAATTAACCCTCTGTTTTTATTGATAGAACAATTTAATTCGTTCCTTTTCATTGGTGGCCAGATAACGATTTAAAAAATGTTGTTGATCTTGCAGCCGTTCTTTCAATTTGTTTAGCCTGCTTTTTATGGTACCGGTGTCATACTGGAAATTTTCAATCTTCTGGCCCAGTTGATTTAGTTTTAGATCAGCAGAAGAAAGTAAAATTGAAACAGGCTCCAGCATTGATTTGATTTTTGCATCTGGTTTGTATGGTATAAACCCGTTGTTGCGGTATTGAATAAAATCGTTGAAAATATTGTTGGCCTTATTTAAATCCGCCACAGCAGCATTGTAAAGGTCCATGTCTTTCTCGCCATATACAATGGCAATTTTCATTTGATTATAAGCCAGCCAGTTTTTAACACGTTCATTTTCTATACCACCACGCTTTACTCTACCGGCGGCCGCTTCCATTTGTTGCAGGCTGTCTAATTGAAAAAATACGTTGATAGAATCCTTTATGTTATAAGAAGCCTTTTCTCTACCTGGATAAAAAAAAACTTTTCTGAATTCATGATCAGTTACCGGATTGGGAAGCAATTGCCAAAGCGGATCGAAGGGCATATGGGTTTGAATGAACTGAACAGGACTTACTAAAAAATAAAAGATTTTTCCACTGGAACCTGCATCCCAGGTCGGATCACATAAGTACCATTCATTTTCCAGCGATACCGCACACCAGCTATGCCCTGCACTGTTTACCGAGCCGGATTGTTTGGTATAGCCACTTACAACAAAAGACCGGAAACCGCATTTTAAAGCAATGTCCGTAAACAGGGCCGCATAATTTTCGCATACCCCTCTCTTTCTCCTAAGGGTAGCTGTAATTTTTTCTTCGGGATACAAACTCCAGTTGATATGATACATACTGTCTTTATCGTACCGTATATTGGTAATAACCCATGCATAAATTGCAGTCAATTTTTCCTTATCCGTTTTATAATTTGATTGAATGTACCGGGCAATTGAAACAGTAGCATAGGTTTCAGCCTTGGGAATTCTGGGATTGTATTGCAGGATATCGGCATTTTCATTTTGACCCTGGCCTTTTGCCATCTGGCTATAAAAAACAATAAGGCATATAACTATCAAGGGTTTCATGATTTAAAATTATTACAAAACCAGCTAAATTAAAAGCCAAATTTCATCAAAGAAAAAGACTCATTTTGTAATAAGACAGACTTTGTATAAAATTGTATTCTATTTATTAAAAAAAAACAGTAGGAAAACCCGCCGTAAACCTCTAAATTTTATGTGATGCCCTTTGATTGGTATATTTGATAAATCAATCAACATTAAGAGATAATAAAATAATATTCATGAATAAATATATCCAGATACAAGATGCCGCAGGCGCAACACATGTAATCTTTACAAGGCATATAACCAATCTTACAATTCTGAGCGGAACGGCTAAAATACATATCAATAGCGGCGGCTCTTCAATGACCGTTCACACAAAACTTACGATAAAAGAATTGTTGGCAGTTATTGCAACTGACACTACACATACAATTCCTTCTCAAAAATAACAACCAAAAAACATAAAGTCTTGTTGTTCATCCAAGGCAATTTATTGCCGGCAGTAAATTATGATGAACAATAAACCAGTGCCGCAGCAATCACGGTGTAATGACTTTCCCGGTAATCATAAATTGCAACAGCCATGATAAGATCGTTTTACAATTTCCATTTTGAATTTGTTATCCATCGTATATCCCTATATTTATACTAATTTTTTATAATTATGATTAATACCAATATCATAAAAGAACACGTGGTAGTAATGTTGAAGGCAGGACTGTCAAAAACGCTTTTTTACCATAATATCCATCATACAATGGATGTAACAGAACAGTGCTTAACCATTGCAAAAGAAGAAGGCATTACGGATTTGGATGATCTGCAGAATCTGGAGATTGCTTCGCTTTATCATGACACTGGCTTTATTTATACCTATGATGGCCACGAAGCCAAAGGGTGCGAAATAGCCAGAGAACAATTACCGGTTTTTGGAGTTACGGAAAAAAGTATCGATGTTATCTGTAGTCTGATAATGGCAACTAAAGTTCCACAGCAGCCCACAAATCATCTACAGCAAATCATTTGCGATGCCGATCTGGACTACCTTGGCAGACAAGATTTTTATCAAACAGGCAATGACCTGCGCCTCGAATTAATTGCATACGGCTTAATAACAGATGTTCATGATTGGGAAGAACGACAATTGAATTTTTTGAATACCCACCAATATTTCACAAAAACATCTTTGGAAAAACGAGCGCCTTTTAAAAGCGAGTTCATCAGGCAACTGGAAAAGATTAGGGAATCAACAAGAAAATAATTATTATTTGAGTCGCCTTTATGAGACAATAAAATTTTTGATTTAAAGCGTTAAATATAAAACCGGATGAAGGATGGCTGGTGAAGAAACTTTTCTGCTACAGTTTTTTCAGGGTGCCGGGATCGCTTTTTTCTTTACTGCCGGATTTGCCTTGTTTTTGGCAAAGTTTCCGATAACAGAATTACCCTATATTTTTATAATCGCTTCTTTTTTATTAAGGATAGTTTGATTTATCTATTCTAAAATTGAACACCTGTTCGACATCGGTAAACTTTCCATTTTCGTCCCGCTATTCATGATTGCAACCATGGTGGCCTTCAGACTGGCTTTTGCTTTCATTACAGCCGATTGGTTTTTATATTGGATGCTGGCATGGTTCAATGTTTTAAACCTGCTGAATAATCTTGAATTCCGGGGGGTGCTTCGCTGTCTCAAGTTTTTTCCAAACTGCTATCTATGCAACTAATTTTGGGAGATTGTACATGGATAAAATTGAGAAAAAAAAGTGGTTATATAATAAGTTATAAAAAGATAAATTTCATAAAAGGTGGGTTAAAAAGAGCAGTAGCAACTTTTAAGCTGCTACTGCCGGTATGGATTAATTTAAAGCACGATGCGTATTTCAGATGATAAAGGCCCAAAACTACCTATGTTACCAGGTGTTGGCTACCGTGTTATAATTACGGTATCGCATCAGGTAATTTCCGTATTTAGATAAGCTCGTAAGAATATCAAAATAAAGATCTGAATCAGGCACGTAATACACGTCAAAAAGCCCAATAGAATTTGACTGGTTTTTTGTTGGTGAGGTATTTTGTGATTCATATTTGCGGATGTCATTCGTAAAAGTACATGTATGGTAATTCATATTGATGAAAAGGCACGTTACATAGATGCTTATTCTTTGCCTTGTTGGTACGTCTTTAAAAAATCACCTATACCGGCACGCCACTGTTGTGTTTCCGACCAACGGCCGAAGTGTTAACCAAAAAGGAGATTGTACTTACTTATACAACCCGCATACTGATTAAATGCGTTGGTGCATGGAAAGAGTTATTAACC
>JBBQKO010000022.1:0-26677 GCA_038327005.1 Chitinophagales bacterium
ATGGCAACACCGCCGCAGAAGTGATTTACAGCAGGATTGATGCCACTAAACCTTACCTTGGTTTAACCAATTTTAAAGGCAAGCAACCCACTTTGTCCGAAATTGAAATTGCAAAAAACTATCTGACTGAACAGGAACTAAACCTATTAAACAGAATGGTGACTGCCTATCTTGAAGTAGCAGAAATTCAGGCATTGAACCTACAGCCGATGTATATGAAAGACTGGGTAGCAAGGTTAGATGATTTTTTGAAGATGACTGGCCAAGATATTCTCACGCATGCCGGCAACATCAGTCATGAGCAAGCCATTGATAAAGCAAAAGTGGAATACAATAAATTTAAAACACAAACAAAAAATGATTTATCCGCTGTTGAAAAAGATTTTCTACAACAAATAGAAGCCACCGAAAAGAAAATAAAAAAGAAGTAGTCTTAAAAAAAATTATTTAATAAAAAAATATTGAGCGCATTCAACACTCCCGCCAAAGCATAACCGCTTCGTCCATTTATTGTAACCTGCCTGCGTTAAACCTCCCTCCTTTTTAACTGCACAAAATAACGGGTCCATTTACTTTGATTGCAAAATAAAATTATATATTTTGTTCAACCGACTGACACCACTTGGTAAAAAATATTTAAATTTTTATAACCTCCAAAAAACAATTGTATGCTACGCAAGTTGATCATTAATGGAAGTGAGAACAAAATTGACGATAACCTTTCTGATGTGGATGGGTTTGAGCTGTTAAAGTCAGTAACGGTGAGTAACACCCGCAGTCTTTCATCAAGACGGGAAATTGACGTAACCCAGGAAGACGATATTGTAGAGATAAAATTTGAAGACAGCAGCACCTGGATAGGCAACGCCACTGAATTTCAGGAGATTTTTAACCTCACCGGAAAAAGAGGTCTGGATGACGAAGGCTTTGAAGTTCCCTCCTCGTTGCAAACCACCAGCGATCGGAATATTGTTACCGATCTTGCCATCAACGTATTTAAATTTTTTAAGAAAAAGAAAAGTAACATCGTTGGTACCGCAGTACATGAAATGGCCCAAAAGGTAGAAGACAAAGTGCAGCCCAACCCTGGTCTCTTTCTGCTGGATAATGCGATGAGAAAAAAAATCGCCGGCACCATCACCGATACTAACAAACCATTTCTTTTATTCATACATGGTACCAACTCCAATTCAGAAGGCGCTTTTGGAGCCTTGATGGACCAGCGGCAATTTGGTCTTTGGAATTATATTGTATCTACCTACGGCGACAATGTGTTAACCTTCGACCATAAAACATTCACCCAATCGCCCTTGCAAAATGCATTCGAATTATTGAAGTCATTGCCCAACAATTGCACCGTTCATTTAATTACGCACAGCCGTGGTGGTTTGGTGGGCGATTTAGTAGCAAGAGCAAGTGCAGGCAATACCAATATTGGTTTTAGCGAAATAGAAATGAGCCTGTTTCCGGATAATAGCAGCAGCAGAAAATACATGACTGATATCAATGAACTGGCCAAACAAAAAAACGTTACCGTTCAAAAATTTATACGTGTCGCCAGTCCATCCATGGGTACTTCCCTGCTGGCAGACCGGCTAGACCACTACCTCAACACCATTTTAAATTTTATTGGCATCACAACCGGCATGGTAGCCAACCCGGTTTACCAGGGCGTAAAATCATTGCTGGCAGAAGTGGCAGCTACCAAAAGCAACGTAGATATATTACCAGGCATTGAAGCAATGGTGCCCGATTCGCCCTTTATCAAAATGCTCAACAATCCAGCAAATATTATCGAAGCGCCACTTACCGTAATTTCCGGCAATTGTACCCTGCATTTTGAATTAAAAGCGTTGTTGGTAATTTTAACCAAACTCTATTTCCGTCGTAAAAATGATATGGTGGTAGATACGTGGTCGATGTATTTCGGAACACCCAGGAAAAAAGAAACCTGGTTTTATTTAGATGATGCTAAAGGCACGGATCACATGAAGTATTTTGCCAGCAAAGAATCGCAGGAAGCAATGGTAAGGGTATTGAGTGCCACAACAGATGTGATTGCAGGTTTTAAAACATTACAGGAAGCTGATATTTCAGAAGCCAGCAGGAATGCCGCCTTGCCATTTGTAACATCCGAAGTAAAAATGGACATCGGTAAAATAACCGGTAAGAAACCAATCGTGCTTATTTTACCAGGCATTATGGGTAGTAACCTGGTAAGAGACAATGATAAAATATGGGTTGACTTCTGGAGTTTTGTAAAAGGCGATCTGGTAAAGCTAGACATCAATGCACCCAATATAGTTGCGCCATCGTTGATGGGCAGCAGTTATAGAAAACTGGCAAAATATTTATCCAACAAATATGATGTATTGCCCTTTGCCTTCGACTGGCGAAAATCATTGACCGATGAAGCAAAAAAACTGGATGATACGATAAAGATACTGCTGGACAAAAAACAACCGATTCATGTAATTGCACATAGCATGGGAGGCGTGCTATTCAGAGAATTTATTTTGAGTGGTACACAATGGCCCGCCTTGAACAATTCTACGGGCTTTAAAACATTGCTGTTGGGCGTTCCTTTGGGAGGATCGTTCTTAATTCCTGAAACGCTGAGTGGAAGAGGTGGCAATATCACCAAATTGAGCCAGATCGATTTAAAGCACAGTAAAAAAGATTTGCTGCAAATATTTTCTCAATGCCCGGGCCTTTACCATCTGCTTCCACTTAGTACTACTCCTTACGATTTTTCAAAACTAAAAACATGGACCGACCTCCTGACCAACTCTCAAAATATTGGCACGCCGCCCGGAGACGATGTGTTGAAATCCTATACAAGTTTCAGGGATAATATTTTGAATAACAAAAATAGAATTGATTACAAAAACCTGATTTACATCGCAGGAAAATCGGATGCTACCACAGCAGTTTATGAGATAGAAAACAATGGCAGGGAAAATAGTGTGGTATTTAAAAGCACATCAGAAGGAGATGGCAGCGTAACCTGGGCCAGCGGTATACCAGAAGAAATGATTCAACGCAATTCTGTATATTACTGCTTTACAGAACATGGCGAACTTGCCAACGAACCCGATCTGTTTGGCGCTTTCAGCGAATTGCTGGATACAGGAACTACGGCCCGGCTTGGAAAAACGCCGCCGATATCCCGAGGTGGTACACAACTTACAATAAATCCCAAATACGAAATGGTACCGGTAGACGCAAGCAATATTGAACTGGTTGCAATGGGCGTAAAAAAGAAAGAAAAGGAAACTAAAACAGACTCTCCGTTGAAGATTACAATGAGCAACGGCCATCTTTCCTTTGCAGGATTTCCTTTAATTGCCGGACACTTTTTTAAGGACGGCATTATGAGCGCCGAGAAGGTGCTGGATAATTGTTTCAATGGCATGCTACAGGAAAAACATGCGCTTGGATTGTATCCAGGCAAAGTGGGTACCAGTGAAATTTTTCTTTCTTACAATTCAACACCAAAAGGCGCCATTATAGTTGGTCTGGGAGAACTGGGTGAATTGAACAGTTACCAGCTTGAATTGAGTGTAATGCAGGCGGTCAGCAAATATGTGTTGGAACTAAGAGAATTTGAAACCATGAACAAAGATGAGTTCGGCAATATTTTTGAGTACGGAGTGGGTATCTCTGCACTGATCGTTGGCGGCGGCTATGGAGGATTAAGTATTGAAAGCTCTCTAAAAGCCATCATATTAGGCATTAAGAAAGCCAACAATAGTATTGCCGGATTGAACAACTCAAACTTAAAAAAAATAGAAACACTTGAATTCGTAGAAGTTTATGAAGACCGTTGTTTACAGGCGTTTTACACCTTAAAAAAACTGGAGGCCGATCAACACCTGAACATTGTGCTGCCCAACAATAAAATAAAAAAACTTCCCGGTACCAGAAAGCGGGTACCTCTGGATTACCAGCAGGATTGGTGGCAAAGGGTTTCTGTCAACGTAGAAAAAACGCCTTCATTTTGTCTTAAATTTTCTGCTTCTACCGGAGCGGCAAGAGAAGAAGTACGGAACCTCAATAGTAACCCGGCGATCATCCAGCATTTCATTAATAAAATTTCAGATGATGGGCAGTGGTCGCCCAAATTAGCAAAAACAATTTTTGAATTATTGGTCCCCAATGATTTTAAAGATGCGGTAAGAAATCAATACAATATCGTGTGGAATCTGGATAAATACTCTGCCGCCTTCCCATGGGAATTGCTGCAGGACAGCTCTACCCAATCAAAACCTTTGTGTGTAAACGCCGGAATGATACGCCAATTGGCAACAGCAGATTATCGTACACAAATAAAACGTTCCTATGCCAACAATGCGCTGGTAATTGGCGACCCTGCCCTGGAAGGATTTGTGCAACAATTGCCCGGCGCTGTAGAAGAAGCAAAAAAGGTAAGTGATATCATTCGCAACAATGGTTTTAATGTAACCACAAAAATCAATAAGGATTTTGCAGAAAATTTACAGGCGCTTTTTGAAGAAGAATATAAAATGATTCACCTGGCAGGCCATGGCTTTTTTGAAGATGAAAAAGACGACCTCATTTGTAAAGACGTGACACCTGCCACTGGTGGAATGGTAATTGGCAATGGGATCTTTTTAACCACGAAAGAGATTAACCAGATGAGTCAGGTACCTGAATTTGTTTTTGTAAACTGCTGCTATTTGGGTAAAGTAGATGGCGATGCAGAAGCAAAAGCACAGTTGCATTATAAACTGGCTGCCAACCTGGGTGTACAGTTGATTGAAATGGGTGTGAAGGCTGTAATAGCGGCTGGCTGGGCAGTAGACGACAACGCTGCCCTTTTGTTTGCAGAAACTTACTATAAAGAGATGTTTAACGGTGCCAACTTTAGCGATGCCATTCAAAAAGCAAGAAGCGAATGCTTTGAAAAATATCCCGACAATAATACCTGGGGCGCTTACCAATGTTATGGCGATCAGTTTTACAGGTTCACTGCCAGCGCAGTTACAAAAAATAAAATCTTTAGTTATATATTACCAATGGAAGCCGAAGTAGACCTGCTTAATTTGTACAACAAAATAAGTGAAAGTAAACTTGAGGTAGAAGAGCTGTTGGAAGAATTAATTGAGATTAGTAAAGCGATTGACAAAGCAGCCATCCGAAACGGAGCTGTTACCGAGCAGGAAGCCCGGATATTGATGGCACTTAACAAACAGGAGATTGCCATTGAAAAAATAAATGATCTGCTTAAATCTGAACAGGCAGATTACACAGTGAAAACGCTGGAGAATTTATACCACCTCAATATCAAAGTTTCAAAAAATAACGCCAACAAAACAGCAGCAGATATTCAGACCATCATCGACAATTTTTCCTACCTTTTTAAAATTGGCGACACCTGTCAGCGACACCTCTTGCTTGGAATGGCCAATAAAATTCTCTTTACAAAATCCGTTACAGAACCAGAGAAAATCAATGCCCTAAAAACTACCACCAGCGAATATAAAAAAGCGTATGACATCGCAAAGAAAAGTGACAGTGGTATTATTGATCCGTTATGTACCTGGCTTCAGTTGGAAAGTATGTTGATACTGGCAGATAAAAAAGGCACGGCAGATTGGGGTAAAAATTCGCTCAACAAATACAAACTACCCGCAGCAAAAACCGTTACCGGATGGCTAGATAAAACGTTGGCCGAAGATATCGACCCCGAAAAAGATACTGAATTCTGGGATGCTTTAAACACTGGCAATGTACTGTTGACAAAACTGTGTATGCACCCGGCATCTGTGCAACCTGAGGAAATTGCAAATGCCGTCAAAAAACACTGGGTCAAAGCAGGCGCAAAAGGCAAATTGCAGAACGGGTTAGATCATCTTGATTTATTGCTAACTGCCACCCGGTTATCTAAAAAACCAAGGGCGAAAACCCTGGAAAAAGGATTGATGAAATTATATGAATTGTTGAGCAAGGAATTGGGGTAGGCGGTTTTTTGATTATGGGCAGGCCATTGTAGGAACAGGCCATTGTAGAAACAGGTCATTGTAGGAACAGGCCATTGTAGGAACAGGCCATTGTAGGAACAGGTCATTGTAGGAACAGGCCATTGTAGGAACAGGCCGCGGCCTGTTCCTATAGAACCAATGGTTTAGGACGAAATTACCAGGTTACGAAACCGTGACATTTTTATGATTGGATTATTTAATAACGTGATCATTTTTATTTAGAACAGGCCGCGGCCTGTTCCTACAGCGCCTGTTCCGACAGAAAAATTCATAAACAAAATATATCATGCCATACAAACAACACAAACAATACCGTTTACAAGGATATAATTATTCGGCCATAGGAGATTATTTTATTACGATTTGTACAAAAAACAGGAAACACCATTTTGGCAGGATTACCAAAATTAATAATACAAAAACCATGGAATTGTCTGCCATCGGTTTATTTGTAAATGAATCCATTTTATCAATACCTAATATCTATGAAAAAGTCACATTGGGCGAAACAGTTGTAATGCCCAATCATATCCATTTGATTATTACATTACCCCGGAATAAAATCAATTACGATTGTAATCAATCATCCTTACAGCAATTGATGGCACCCCATAAAGGATTGTGCCCACTAAAACCAAGTTCAGTTTCATCTATCATCAATCACTTTAAAGGAAAGGTTACAAAATGGTGCAATGCGAATGAACACCGTTATTTCAACTGGCAATTAAGATTTCACGATCATATTATAAGGAATGAAAAATCCTATAATATTATCAGCAATTACATCGCTCACAACATTTACAACTGGGACGACGATGAAAATAATGAAGATGGCAATAATTTCAGAAAAGACATCAGAACGTAAAATATGTTTGCGTCGGTAGGAACAGGCCGCGTCCTGTTCCTACAACGGCCTGTTCCTACAACGGCCTGTCGCTAGCGATAAAAACCGGATTCGTATTAAAACGAATCCGGTTTTTATATTCCTGTATGTAGAAACCAGCCTTCCTTAAATAAATTCTACCAGGTCCTGGTTAAGTTTGCTTTTTTCGGTAAACCACAATCCGTGTGGCGCCCCTTCGTACACTTTAAAAATAGCACCCTCAATCAATTTTGCAGTTACCTCACCGGTTGCTTTTATAGGAACTGTTTTATCTTCATCCCCATGAATGATGAGGGTGGGTACGTTTATTTTTAAAACATCCAGTCGGAAGTCGGTGGAAGAAAAAGACTTTGCACATTCAATTGTTGCAATTGGGGATGCATCCATTGCCTTGTTAGAGGCGTTGGTGAGGTATGAACTTGTAACGGGATTATTAACCATGCTTACGCCATAAAAGTCTTTATTAAATCCTTCCAAAAATGTTGGACGGTCGGCGGTCATAGCTTCCAGCATATCATCAAATGCCTGCTGCGGAACGCCCTCCGGGTTGTCTGTAGTTTGAAGCATGTAAGGAACCACACAGCTTATCAGCACTACTTTTGCAATCCGTGCACCACCATACAAGGAAAAGTATTTAGCGATTTCTCCACCACCCATTGAAAAGCCCACCAGCGTTACTTCCTTTAGATCCAATGTATCCAATAATGCTTTCAAATCACCTGCCAATGTATCGTAATCATAGCCCGAAAAAGGACGATCTGATTTACCAAACCCACGCCGGTCATAAACGATGCAACGTAGTCCTTGCTGTGGCAATTGTGTCAACTGGTATTCCCACATGGAACTGCTCAACGGCCAGCCGTGAATAAACACAACGGGCTTTCCTCTCCCTAAATCTTCGTAATAAATATTTACGGGCTCATTATCTGATTGAACCGAATGAATAAATGGCATAATTAAATTATAATTTTTAGAAAAGGAAGATACCTGTTGTGATCATTTTATTTTAAAGTTGAATTGTAGTCTCATCAAAAATAATAGCAACATTATATTTTCATGTGAATACGTTGGCTACAATAAAAAAGTTTAATCCAGCACTGAAAAAATCATAGCCAACCATTAAAAATCAATGATTACTTTTTTGCCAGCCCTGCTTTGTAAAGATCAACACATCTTGTACTAAAACTGTTATACAACTTTTTTTAAAAGTTGTAATATTCACAGTTTTGTTTAACCTTGGTATTTTAAAAACGCCTTTTCTAAAAAACCTTTAGGCATTCCCATTAGACAAAGCAAAAGATCATTGCAAAACGGATCGGTTGCATTTCAAATCTGGTAAAATCGGATCTGCAATGACCCGCATTACCCCAAAGATTTAAAATCGGAACAACATTAGAATAATCATGTTGGAAATAAATAAAAAAGACGATTAGAACCTAAAAAACCGTTTGCATCCGTAGGAACAGGCCGCGGCCTGTTCCTACAACGGCCTATTCCTACAACGGCCTATTCCTACAACGGCCTGTTCCTACAACGACCTTTTCCCAAATCGACCTTCCCATACAACTGCTTGTTCATACTCCGACCTATTCCCACAAAATAAAATCCTCTAACGATTTCTATACCATATTTCACAATTCGTACTCTTAGTAACCGCTTTGCCAATTACCACCCCTTTCATTTTACTATTAAAACAGCCAAGATGAATTACTTTTATTCAACCAATTGATTCTTCCTTTATTTCGTAAAACAACCATCATGGCAACTTATAAAACACCCGGTATTTATGTTGATGAAATCAACCACCTGCCACATTCCATTTCTTCGATACCAACGGCCATTCCGGCTTTTATAGGATACACTCAAAAAGCCCAACTGCTACTGGCAGACGATTTAAAATTTATACCTAAGAAAATAAGTTCCTTAAAGGACTATGAACATTACTTTGGCCTGCCCATGTTTGAAACAGGCATTTCGGTAGCGCTTGATACCAGCCTACCCGCCAATATAAAAGCAATTGTAAAAATTGAAAATCCAGCACCTTATCTAATGCATTACAACCTGCAGTTGTATTTTGCCAATGGTGGCGGGCCTTGCTACATTGCATCAACTGGCGGCTACAATACGAATCCTGAAATATTAGGTAATCATCTTGAAATTGGACTGGAGGCCATTGCCAACGTCAAAGAACCCACCCTCCTACTTTTTCCAGATGCAATCCATTTATCATCTGCTGACCAATACTATCAGCTTTACAACAAAGCAATGTTACAATGTGCCCTGCTCAAAAACAGGTTCACTATAATGGACGTTTGGATGGATAATCATTCGAATACAGACCCTATCGCCCTGCTACGGGAGTATGCGTTTGCCCCGTTGGACATCTTGAAATATGCTGCGGCTTATTATCCTGCCTTGCGTGCATTAATCAACTATGCTTACCAGGATGAATTGGTAACCATCGTCGCAACCAACGACAGCTCAATCAACGGCACACTTGCCCAGCTAAAACTTTCAGATATCAACCTTTACAATCTGGTAATAAATGTACTGAATAAGGAAACGATGATTTTACCGGCATCCTGTGCGGTGGCTGGTGTATATGTGCAGGTAGACAATGCCAGAGGAGTATGGAGGGCCCCCGCTAATATAAACATCGTAGCCGCACAAAAACCCACTTTAGCCATCACTGCAAGAGAACAGGAAAGTCTCAACGTAGATACTGCCACCGGCAGATCCATCAATGCCATCCGAAGCTTTGCTGGCAGAGGAGCAGCCTTCATTTGGGGAGCCCGAACATTGATGGGCAACGACAACGAATGGCGCTATGTTTCAGTCAGACGATTTTTTAATACGGTGAAAACTTCTGTAAAATATGGCCTTGAGCATTTGGTGTTTGAACCGAATGATACCAACACCTGGACAGGGGCAAAAAAGATGACCGAAAATTACCTGTATCTACTTTGGAAAGATGGAGCACTTGCAGGAAACAAACCGACTGAAGCATTTTTTGTGAATACCGGCATTGGCCAAACCATGACTACTCAGGATATTCTGGAAGGAAAAATGATTATTGAAATAGGAATGGCCGTTGTTCGTCCGGCTGAATTTATCATCATTAGAATTGAACAAAAAATGAAATCGAAATAATGATAATGCAAGAAAAGTTGCAGTTTAAATTCAGGACTATCGGAGATCACTACGCTATTATTTACGCTGTAAAAACTTAATCACCACCCTTCTGTTTTGACTATTGGCATTATTGGAATTGCCTTCCACCGCAGGCTCCAGATAAGATACAGCCGTAGTATTTATTTGTTCGCCAGACACGCCTTTGGAAAGCAAATAGATACTTATATTCTGCGCCCGCTTTAACGACAATGCTCTGTTGATTTCAGGTGATCCGGATTTATCAGAATGCCCGGTAACGGCCACTTGTAAGAGTTTCTCTTTTAATAAAACGCCAGCAATAAAATCCAGTCGCTTAAAATAAACCTGCTGAACAGCGGATTTTCCCAAACCAAAAAGCAGTACAGTCTCTGGCATCGCCGCATAATCAAACGATGCTTGCTTTACGATGGTATCACGCACTATTTTAACCGGAGGTGGAGCTACTTTTACCGGAACCTTATTTACAACAGGTTTGGTTGCTGACAGTCTGACCGTATCAGTATTGGTGATACGAATGGTATCAATTCGCTTTAAGGTATCCCTGATATAAATGGTATCCCGTCGAACGGGTGCAGCGTTTACAACCACTTCTTTTTTTGCAGAAGGCATAATTACAGGAACCAATGTGTTGTTTCCACGGTAATTGCGATTGTTATCGGTAGCGCTGGCTTGTAGTCGGGCAATATCACTTCTTATTCTGGCAGTTTCATTTCTAAACTCATTGATGAGCCGCTCCTGATCCAAGGCGCTTTGCCTGTTGTATGGAGCTGCGGAGGGAGCTGCAATCACTTGCGGTTTTACATCCTTTTGCTGTTCCTTTAAAACGGGTACAGCGACCACTTTAGCTGTTCCCGGGTAATTGACAGACGCACCTATTTTACCACTGTCAAATTGTTTCTTTTTGATGATGGCATTGTTTCCTGCCAACGAATCGATTCGTATCAGTAAAGCCATACTATCTTCGGCGGTGGTGGTTACGATCTGCCGTTTTACATCCTTTTGCTTACTCTTCAAAACTGGTATAGCAAACACTTTTTCAGCTAAAGGGTCATTGACTCGTGCGCTTATATCACTACTGTCGAAACTTTTTTTTTAATAATAGCATTGTTTGCTGCCATTGAATCCATTCGCATTGCCAATGCCATACTATCTGCAAAAGGCTTCACAATAGTTCTGGATGCAATGGTGTCTGCTATCTGTTGGAGGCCATCCATATAGCTTCTGCCATTCAAGAACAATTCGTTATTCTTTGGTAGAATACTCAACCCTAAACTATCCTTCACATTTATACTATCCATCTGTATCCGCAGCAGTTGCATTTCACGAATGAGGCTATCCAGTTGTTGCTTTTTATAACTGATACTATCGGCAATTAGCTTTCTATTCTGATCAATTGCAGCCTTATTCATTTGTAAGAGCACACTATCCTTTTGTAGATTGAGCTGCTTATAATATTCAACCAAACCTGACTGACTGCTGCTGCTATCCAATTTAATAACTGGCGTTGCTACAGTATTACCAAAATAGTAATTATTTACAATAATGATATTGCCTTTCGAATTTGGATTGTCATATACTTTTCCTTTATTGTAATCAATCAACAAAAGGCTGGTATCGTTTCTTTTCATTAATATCGTATCAATTCTTTTTATCAACACAGTATCATTTACATTATTGACACTCTGGGCTATTACAGGAAACGGCGTATCCGTTTTCTTTGAAAAAAGTTTATCTACATACGTTGAACTTTTATTGGGTTTGCCATAAGTGATACCAACCTTTAAGCCTACATGAACATCGGCCGCTCTTAAATTTTTATTGAACAACATCGTGCCCAGGTTACTGCTGCCTATAAACAATGGTCCCAACCGCACGGTGGCTCCCAATAGATTTCCCCGGTAGTTGGTCAATGAATTTTTATCCGAAATAGTATAAGGGATATATACACCAATATGCCTGCTTTCCCAACGTGGTGTAATGGTATAAAAGCCATAACTATTAAAGCGCTGTCCTGCATCTTTACCAATATTTACCGGGCGATAGGCAATTGCATTCAGGTAAAATCCCTTTACAAAACGAAGGTCAAACTGTACGCTCAATGCTGCCGGCAAATAGGTATTGTAAAACCTTGAACCTGGTATAGCAACTACCCTGTTGGCAAGTGCCGTATCAAATTCACGAATAGTATTGTAATTCGCTGACGCCAAATTCCAGTTGGTAATATTGGCATTGAAAGAATTTACATTATCGGGCTTTTGAAACCGGAACATCCCCACATCTAACAGCGAAACACCCAGTTTGAAAATGTACTTGTTTACATCTCTCCTATCGGCCAGATAAGGCGCTTCATCATCGTTACGGATATATTTAAATTTTTGAAAATTGCCTCTGTACTCATAAACCAGACCTGCATCAAAACCTATCGCATTGGCATCAGGCGAAAAGTTTTTATCAAACACCCTATCAAAGTCAGCATTTTTGTTATGGTTATAATCAAAACGATTGGTATTGAAATTCATAGAGCTATCGTTATTCACACTAAAGCGGATATCATTGCTACCCATGCTGATGGATGCAATGCCGGCCAGGTATTTACCAGTGATAGCTGCCTTAAAAAAATGCTTGTCGGAGGCATATAAAACACGTCCGTAGGTGAAGCCAACTTCGGCCCAGTTCAGCGCTTTCAGGTTAAAGCCCGATGCATCAATGACATTGTTATTAAGCGAGGGAGTATAAAAACCATTGTATGCCATTTGTGCAAGTTCCTGTGTAATGTCCCTGCCCTGTATCAGCGATCTTGATTGTATATTTAGAGCGATGGCTGATTTTTTTCCGGTGGTAACCATAAAACTAAGTGGTACCTGCGTTCTGTTGTTGATGTTTAAAAATACCCGCTCGCCTGCCGGCAAACTGGCCTCCGACAGATATCTTGTTTTAAAAGTCTGGTAGTCGTTGAAGCTATTTTTATTGAATTTTAAAATGGCATCTTTGTTAACCAAAAAATAATTATTGCTATAGTTAAAACTTGTTGAAAAAAGGTTGATATCGAATTTGTACCTGCTATCTACTATACTGGCTGGCTGTATCATTACACCAGAAATGCCGGAAAAATTACCCGTACTGATCCCGAGGAAATCCTGTGATTGCGAAGTGAAAAATAAAAAAGACAGGGCGGTGATGATGTAAATTTTTTTCATGTGTATGGGCTTTGCCATTTAATTAATTATCATTTGTAAATCGATTTCTATGCCACTGAAAGAGTGATTTGTTAATTGTTGACACAAAAAGTTGAAATCAGTTGAAAGCGGCTACCAGAGCAGCTACTATTGTGATAAAAAAATCACACCTACTTACAACTGTAATTGAAAGGTTTGTTCAAAAATACCAGAAGGGGAAACGGTTACTCATTTAGGGTAAGAATGGAATAGTAAGAGAATAACACAAATACTTTTTTCTTACATACTATCATAAACTTAAATAATATAGTGGTACCAAAATCAACGATCACTCCCGAAAACAGGCATCACACTTGCCAGATTAAACAGCATACGACCGTTTATAAAATAAAAACGTGAGAACATTACAGCTTCTTTACTTTCATCAAAATAAATGATACAATGAAAACAATTATTGTCCTGATTTGCCTGCTTGTCACCGTAAAAACAAATGCGCAGCAAACCTTGTTTATGCCCCAAAATATCCAAAAGGCTTACACGAACGAGACCCGAAGCATGGATGGAAAACCTGGTAAAAAGTACTGGCAAAATACAGGACATTATTCAATCAATGTGTCGGTGGCACCTCCTTCAAAAACAGTAGAAGGTAATGAAACAATTACCTATATCAATAATAGTCCAAAAGCAATCAGCAACATTGTAATAAAGCTGATCATGAATATACATAACCCTGGAGCAAGCAGGCAAGGTGCCGCAGCGGCTGATTATTTAACCACAGGTATTCACATAGATCAGTTCATGCAGAATGGCAAAGAATCAAAATTCAGGGACCCAAAAGCCAATACATGGACGCAGGTTGCGTTAACAAAACCCGTTGCTACCGGCGACAGTGTACAACTCAGTTTTAAATGGCATTATGATTTAAGTGAAAAAAGCGGCCGGGAAGGTAAACTGGATAGCACCAGTTTTTTCTTAGCGTATTTTTATCCCCGGGTAGCTGTATTGGATGATGTGCACGGCTGGGACAGAATGGACTTTACCGATGCACAGGAATTTTATAATGACTTTAATGATTATACGGTAGCTGTTACCGTTCCTAAAAACTTTTTGGTTTGGGGCACCGGCAATCTATTGAATGCCGCAGAAGTATTGCAACCAACCTTCCTTGAAAAATTCAATAAAAGTTTTACAAGCGACGAAGTGATCAATGTAGTAACTCACAAAGATATAGTTGCCAAAAACATCACTACGCAAAACGAAACAAATACCTGGAGATGGAAAGCTTCCAATATCAGCGATATGGCGTATTGCATCAGCGATCATTATGTGTGGGATGCAGCTAGTGTAGTGGTGGATAAAAAAACAGGCCGCAGATCAAGCTGCCAGTCCGCTTACCTTATTGGCGCTAAAAATTTTCATAACCAGGTAAAACATATACAACACTCCCTAGACTGGTATAGCAATAACTGGCCGGGTGTAGCCTATCCTTTTCCAAAAAGTACCATCATACAAGGCTTTGCAGATATGGAATATCCTATGATGGCCAATGACAGTCCGCAAGATGATGATGTGATACAACGCTTTATTGCAGAGCATGAAGTAGGCCATAGTTATTTCCCTTTTTACATGGGCATCAACGAACACCGTTATGGTTTTATGGATGAAGGCTGGACCACTGCATTTGAATACCTGATTGGCACGGAAGATCTCGGCAAGAAACAAGCAAGTACATTTTTCAAACAATTCAGGGTTAACGGTTGGGCATTGAATCCATCAGATGAATCACAAATACCCGTGATCACACCAACCAATCTCTTAAGCGGACAAGCCATGGGCAATAATGAATATGGTAAACCGGCTTTGGCTTACCTCGGCTTAAAAGACATGCTGGGCAATGAGCTGTTTAAAAAATCACTGCACGGTTTTATGGATCGCTGGAATGGCAAGCATCCGATTCCCTGGGATATGTTCAACAGTTTCTCCAACCTTTCCGGCAAAAATCTTAACTGGTATTTTAGCAACTGGTTTATGAGCACCAATTACATGGATATTGCGGTTGACAAACTCACGTCCAACACAACAGGTTATGCATTGAGTATGAAAAATATTGGTGGCTATGCAGTGCCAACAGATTTGATGATTGAATACACCGACGGCTCGAAGGATACCGTTCACCAAACAGCAGGTATCTGGGAAAAGAATCAACAAGCGGCCATCATCAACATTAAAACAAAAAAGAAAATCGCTTTTCTAAAATTAGATGGCGGTATTTATGTGGATGCCAATGACAAAGACAATACCTGGGGTGTAAAAAAAGAAACGGTTTTAACTGCCGCCGAAATGGATAAATATGTAGGTACTTATGCCACCACGCAGATACCCATTAAAATTACGATTACCAGGGATGGTAACAAATTGGAGGGGCAGGCCACAGGACAGGAAAAATTTCCACTTACCAATACCGGAAAAGATAGTTTTGGATTTGAGGAAGCAGGAATAGCACTCACTTTCGAACCCGCTAAAAATGAGATGACATTGAAACAAGGAGTAAGCAGTTTTACGTTTACGAAAGAAAAATAGGTTTTAGAATGTGAAATGTAACCGGCATCCGTTTTCTGAAAAGAAAACTGGGTGCCGTTTTACTTTTGGATGGATTTCATTCGCTTTTTTATTCATTCATACAGAGACTAGGCAAACTGTTGCAGGCGCTCAACTGCATGGGCTACAACTCTGTTATACTAGACAGGAACTTCATTCGATTTTTCTGCAAGGGTTGCCAACCTTCGCAATTCCTTTTCGTATTCATTGGTTGTTTCCAAAGGTTGGCAACCCTTTCGCTTAAGCCCGGTAAAAAGGAAAGAAACTCCATTCGGTTTTTGAATAGGTGTAATGAGTTGTTTCACGGCCGCATGGACCCTACTGCTCGGCTGAAAGAAACAGGAACTTCATTCGATTTTTCTGCTCGGCTGAAAGTAACAGGAGCGTCATCCAACGATTTTAACTATATTTAAAACGGAAAGTATTGAAACAAAATTAAATGTCAATCACAAAATCGACCTGCATTGTTGGAATCGGGAACACCCTTCGGGGAGATGATGCGGTGGGGAAATATGTTGCAGAAGCAATCGGGAAAAATAACCTGCCTGGTATTACCATCATTATAACCCAGCAATTAGACATAGGCTTAGCAGAAGACCTCTCAAAATTTGGCACGGTAATTTTTATAGATGCTTCACTCAACGAAAAAACATTTTCTTTTGAACCGCTGGAATTGCAAGATCATACTTCTCAATCAATTTCTCACCACATAAATGCAGACCTGCTTGTTAGACTTACCCAACAATTATTTTCAACTCCAACCCAATTTTATATATGTGCAATTGGAGCCAGCAATTTTGAAATGGGCAATGCCATTTCTGCTTCTACCAAAGCCAACGCCGATGCAGCCATTACTGTACTTACCAGTTGGTTGGCAGCCAGTGCTTAATTCCTTTCCACAGTTTTAATTTTATTACCACCGGCATCAAATACTTCTATTCGAATTGGCATCTGTCCAATGGCATGTGTAGAGCAAGATAGGCATGGATCGTAACAACGAATGGTAGATTCTACCCTGTTCAACATACCTTCCTGTATGTCGTTCCCTTTTACATATTGGCGGGCAACTTCCAGTACGGAATGATTCATCGAAGGATTGTTTTGCCCGGTGGCAATCAATAGATTTACGTTGATTAATTTACCCGTCTCATCCGTTTTGTAATGATGAAACAGCGTACCACGGGGCGCTTCAGAACTGCCAATGCCTTCGGTATAATTCCACCTGCCATGATGTTGGATATGGGTGGAGGTAACTTCCGGATCGTTTAAAATTTTCTCAGCAATCTCCACATCACTTAGTGCTTCTATTAAACGAGTGTAGTGAAAATAGAAAGTACCATGCACAGGTTTACCTCCATTCATCGCCTTAAATAGTTCAAATTCATTTTGTGCCAAAGGCGTTTTCATTTTGGTAGCAATATTTAACCTTGCTAATGGGCCAACCCGGTAAAATCCTTTTTCAAAACCATAAGGTTTGTAATACGGATATTTTAAATAAGACCAGTTAACCGAACGCTCGGCGATAAATTCTAAATACCTGGCCGGGTTTATCTGGTCCTGCAAAATGGTGCCATCTGCATCTATAAAACGCAATTTACCATCATACAATTCATGCTCACCATCCGGACCAACCGTGCCCAAATACAACGTAGGAGCCGTTGCAAACGTGGCAACCATCTCCGCATTTTCTTCCTGAAATTTCTTGATGATTTCAATTCCCTTTTGAACTGTTTCAATTGCCTCGGGTATCCATTGCAGTAGCGCCAGCCGGTTTTCTTCCGTCAATGGAACAGCCATACCGCCAGGTACAATGCCCATGATATGAATTTTTTTACCGGTGATGCGCTCACTTAATTCCTGTCCAAATTTTCTTAACCTTATTCCTCGCAAGGCGATGTCAGGATATTTTTCTGCAATGCCTAAGATGTTTCTCTTAACCGGATCGCTATCATACCCCAATAAAAAATCAGGCGAAGACAAATGGAAAAATGACAAGGCATGGGAGGATAAATTTTGACCGATGTGCATTAAACGCCGCAACAGGTTGGCCGTGTAAGTTGGCTGTATGCCCTGTATCATTTCACATGCCTTTACACTTGCCAACGTATGACTGGTGGGACATATCCCGCAAATACGTGGCGTAATAGTGGGCATCTCCGTGTACATTCTGCCTTCGCAAAATTTTTCAAATCCACGAAACTCATTTACATGAAACAATGCATCTGCCACTACTCCATTTTCATCTAACTGAATGGATATTTTTGCATGTCCTTCAATCCTGGTAACAGGCGATATATAGATGGTTCTTTTTTCTGCACTAGCCATATTTCAATTTTTTAGCGTCACTTAAATTAGGGACACGGTCATTTAAAAATTCGAACAATACATAAAAAATAGTATCCGCACTTGGCGGACAACCGGGTATCACAAAATCCACATGGACCACTTCCTGCAAGGGCACCACTTTATCGTTTAGTTTTAACAGGGCTTCATGGTTGGGCATTGCTCCTTCTGCATCGTTGCTGATGGCATTTACATAAGCTGCATCCAATACTTCTTTCAATGGAAAATAATTGCGCATGCCAGTTACGTTTGTCATCACAGCACAATCGCCGAAGGCAATCAATGTTTTCGCATTTTTACGGATGTGTTTTAGTTCTTTCAAATGTTCATCGCTGGTAACCGACCCTTCTACTAATGCAATATCTACTTCGGGAAATTCCTTTGTATCTACGATTGGGCATTTTACGATATCTGCCAGCTTTGCCACATCCAAAATTCGTTCGTCTATGTCCAGTAACGACATGTGGCATCCCGAACATCCACCCAACCAAACGGTTCCCAATTTTTTCTTACTCATTTTAATTAAGTTTTAAATTTCAATTAGCGGTCAGTACGGCGGAGCAGATCGCTTTGAATTATTTATTTCAGTCTTACTTTTTCGTTGGTCTGATCTGCGATATTTTATTGCGCCCTTTCAGGGCTTATTGTCCTTATTATTTTATTTCATAGGGCAATGCCCTATGCTGGGATATTACGCCCTTTCAGGGCTTTCGTACTGGTTACAAAGATTGGTTACTGAATTAAAAAACTTCAACCATTAACCGTCAACGTTCAATCTTCAGCCTTCTAAAATCAACTATCAACCATCAACCTTCAACCATTAACCGTCAACGTTCAATCTTCAACCTTATAAAATCAACTATCAACGTTCAACCATCAACAGTAAACAATCAACCTTCTCCAGCGGTCTGACCTGCGGTACCGACCGCTTTGCGACCATCAACCTTCTACAGTCCCATCTTCCTTTTATCCACCAACTCACAAATCATTTCAGGCTTCTTTTCCAACTGTCCCTGCACAATTGCTTTTGGCCAAATAGCACCAGTAGGACAGGCGTGCAGACATTTTCCACAGGAGGTGCAAGTAATCGATTCGCCCCAGGGCGTATTAAAATCCGAGATCACCCTTACCTGGTTACCACGGTTCATCACATCCCAGTTGTAGGCACCCTCCACTTCGCCGCAAACCCTTACGCAGCGGGTACACATGATGCAACGATTATGATCCAGCACAAACCACGCATGTGATGTATCTACATTGCACTGCGGAAATAAAAACGGATAACGAATATGATCCATCCCTACTTTATAGCCCAGGTTTTGCAATTCGCATTTGCCATTGGCTACGCATACCGAGCACACATGATTGCGTTCTGCAAACAGCAATTCGGTGGTGATGCGTTGGTACGTTTTAAGTCGTTCGGTTTTGGTGGCAATCACCATATTGGCCGCAACTTTAGTAGTACAGGCCGATAATAATTTATTCATTCCTTCTATCTCCACCAAACACAAACGGCAGGCGCCCGTATCCGTCAGGCCTTTTAAATGGCACATGGTCAACATGTCAATGTCGTTTTCCCGGCACACATCCAGAATCGTTTTCCCGGTATCAACCTCCAATTTTTTATCATCAATATTTATAAAAATCTTTGCCATAATATCTACCTCCTTTGGAAAATATTTTTGCCCTGTTATTGATATGTGCTGGTTTCATCAACCGACGTTATTTTCTTTTTTAGCCCGACATAAATATTTCAATTTAGCTTCATCCGATAGCTATCGGATGGCGTCGCAGCCGATAGCTATCGGCTCTTGTACTTTAAATCGCTGTTGAACTTTTACCACCAAATTTGTATGAGCGCAATGGTTCACTAAAATAGAAACCCTATTCCAAATCAATCCTGCTATCGTACTCATGCCTGAAATGCCGCAGCGTACTCAGCAGAGGATTGGGTGCAGAGGCGCCTAACCCACAAAGACTCGTTTCTTTTACATAAACCGCCAACTCTTCCAATCTTGCCACATCTATGCTGGTTCCTTTATTATCGCAAATTTTCTGCAACAGGTCATGCATCATTTTTGTACCCACCCTGCAAGGCACACATTTACCACAACTTTCATCCATGCAGAATTCCATAAAATACCTGGCCACATCCACCATGTCAGAACTTTGATCCATCACAATTAAACCACCACTTCCCATGATTGAACCAAGGCTGATCAGCGAATCATAATCCATCTTTACATCCAAATGTTCTGCAGGTATACAACCTCCTGAAGGTCCACCCGTTTGCGCCGCTTTAAACTCGCCGCCACCTTGTATTCCGCCGCCAATATCATACACTATTTCCCGAAGGCTCGTCCCCATCGGCACTTCGATCAAACCTGAATAATTTATTTTTCCCGCAAGGGCAAACACTTTGGTGCCGGCACTTTTAGGGGTTCCTATTTCGCTGTACCATTCTCCGCCGTTATTAATAATTGGCGTGATGCCTGCGAATGTTTCTACGTTATTAATAAGTGTTGGCTTTCCCCATAATCCCGACTCAGCCGGAAATGGCGGCCTTGGTTTGGGCGTACCTCTTTTACCTTCAATAGAAGCAATCAAGGCTGTTTCTTCGCCACAAACAAAAGCGCCTGCACCAATCCTTACTTCTACGTCAAAAGAAAATTCAGTCCCTAAAATATGGGTACCTAACACGCCTAATTTTTTAGCTTGCTTGATGGCTATTTCAAACCGTTTAATGGCAAGCGGATATTCGCCACGGATATAGGCATAGCCTTTACTAGCGCCTATCGCATAAGCTGCAATGGCCATTCCTTCCAGTACCCTGTGTGGATTACCTTCTAAAATACTACGATCCATAAACGCTCCGGGATCGCCTTCATCGCCATTGCAGATCACATATTTTTGATCGCTCACATATTTATAAACAGACTCCCATTTCAGTCCTGTTGGATAACCTGCACCACCACGTCCCCGCATACGGCTTTGCTTAATTTCAGCAATCACTTCTTCAGGCGAAAGTTGAAACAACACTTTGTCCAGGGCCTTGTAACCATCATGCACCAGGTAATCTTCAATCCTTTCCGGATTGATATGACCACAGTTTCTCAAAGCAATTTTATGTTGCCTTTTAAAGAAGGGATCTTCCTTGGCATTGATGAAAGGCTTAGTACGTGAGTCAGAAAAAAGCAGCAGGTCTTCAATCGGCTTTTTATCTATCAACTGGCTCTGAACAATCTTTGCAATGTTTGAACAATCTACTTTTTGATAGATGGCATATTCCGGTAAAAACTTAATCAATGGCCCCTGGTTACAAGGTCCCATACAGCCGGTAGAAATTACTTCTACCTCGCCTTCCAATCCTCTTGTCTTCACTTCTTCCTGTAGTTTTTTTAACACCTCCTCTGAGCCAGATGAGATGCAGCCTGCACCACAGCATACGCACAGTTTATGTTTGTACTTATTATTTTGATCCTTTGCTTTTTCAGCATAGATAATGGTCTGTAAATCTTGCCGGTTCATAGTGCAACAATTTTAGCGTTGATTTTATGTACGATATCCTCGGCACTTACTTTGGCATGCACCTCTTCATCCAAAACCACGGCAGGGGCCAATCCACAAGCGCCAATGCAGCGTGCCACCTGCACACCCAGTTTATTATCAGGAGTTACCTGACCGGCTTTTAGCTTAAACTGTTTTTCAATTTCATTTAAAATAAGCTGTGCTCCTTTTACATAACAGGCAGTACCGGTGCATACCAAACAAGTATGTTCACCTTTTGATTTTAAAGAAAAGAAATGGTAAAAGCTCACCGTTGAATACACACGGGATGGTGGTAAATGAAGTTCGGAGGAAATATACTTCAGCACATTCATGGGTAGGTACCCGTATGCATTTTGTGCCGTGTGCAAAATCTCAATCAAAGCATCTGCTTTGCGATTTTCTTTTTTAATTTTTGCTGCTATCAGCTTTACCCTTGGATCCGTTTTTGGAAGGTCAGGAATAGGCATTGTTGAGACCATTTTCATACAAATTTCATTGTTAGAAAATTTGAACAGAAAAGACCAACACTCCTGAAAAAAACATACAATAAGAGTAGAATCAGTCCACTTCTATATCAATCGTGCAACAAAGCTATTTACATCAATCAGACCAAAACATGATGCTTGTCATGCATTTATAGGAGTAAGGTCATTAAAAACATTTTGGGTAGGTTTGAAAAAAAGAGGCAGCAAAAAAGGTTGGCAAATTAACCTCAACAGTTAGAATGAAAAACTAAACAAGCAAGTTTGAAAAAATGAAACCGGCTTAGTAATCGTCTGTGAACAGACCACTACTTTTCACTAAGCCGGTTTTATTAACGAAACTCACCGACTACTGCAGACCAGTACCGGAAAGCTTTATATCCTATTTTTCTTTAAAATAATTGGTATCCCACATTTTATAATGCTGGTATAAACTGCGTGTCTTTGCTTTAAATCCATCCCAGCTTTTGATTGCCTTTGGCGACCAGAGCACTTCGCTCAAGGCACTCAGACGTGGAAAAATCATGTACTCCACTTTGGAAGGAAAGGCCATGTATTCCGTCCACACATTGCCTTGTGCGCCCAACACATATTTCCCCTGGGCCTCAGTCAATACCGCAGGGATGGGCTCATAACTATAAATTTTCTCCAAACTGGTGAAGCCACCAATTGTTACAGAATCGTCATTTTTAGTTTGAGAATGATCTAAATAAACATGGCTACCTGGTGTCATAATAACCTGATGTTTTTCTTTTGCCGCAGCAATGCCACCTGATTCACCTCTCCAGCTCATCACAATCGCATTGGGAGCAAGTCCACCTTCTAAAATCTCATCCCAGCCTATCAGGGTTTTCCCTTTTGTATTCAGGTATTTTTCCATGCGCTGTATCAGGTAGCTTTGCAAGCCATGCTCATCTTTCAAGCTGCTTTCTTTAATGCGCTGTTGACAAGTTGGACATTTTTTCCAGTTATTTTTTGGACACTCATCGCCACCCACATGAATATATTTACCCGGAAAAAGTGGCGCTACTTCATTGATCACATCCTGCAAAAACTTATAGGTGTACTCGTTGCCTGCACAAAACACATCATCAAAAACGCCCCATGTCTGTTGCACTTTTTTGCCGGTAGTATCACCTGCCCAGGTACTTACTTTTGGAAAATAAGTATAGGTAGGTTCATCCGGAAAACAACTCAATTCAGGATAGGCTGCAATGGCTCCGCTACCATGACCCGGCATTTCAATTTCAGGCACAACGGTAATAAATCTTGCAGAGGCATAAGCGACCACTTCTTTTATTTGCTCCTGTGTGTAAAACCCACCATACACGGTTTCATCATTCCCTTTACCGGGATAACGACCAATGATCGTACCGTTCCTAAACCCACCAACGCTAGTAAGTTTCGGATATTTTTTTATCTCAATGCGCCAGCCCTGGTCGTCGGTTAAATGCCAGTGGAAATAGTTCATCTTGTGCAAGGCGAGGTAATCAATGTATTTTTTTACAAAATCAACCGGGAAAAAATGTCTGCCCACATCCAGCATGGCGCCCCGGTATGCAAACCTTGGCTCATCTGTAATGTCAACCGCCTGCACCGGCAGCGCGGCTTTCTTTTCGAAAGGCAGCAACTGAATCAGTGTTTGCATACCGTAAAAAACCCCTTCTGGTGTGGCAGCAGAAATTCTAACGCCGCTTATACCTGACTGAAAAGAATAGGCACCCGTATTTAAATTATCAGTTTTTTTTGTGCTGCCTAGCGTGATTGATTTAGGTGTAGCCTTTTTAACAATACCCAGCGAAAAGCCATAGTGTGCCTTTAGGTATTGGTTAAGATATGAAGCAGTGGCAGAGTCCTCTTTGCTAGTAAGCACTATTTTAGTTGCCCTTGTAATTACAAACTGCCCTGGCTTTATCAGCAACTTCGCAGGTTGTGGTATGATATTCACCGTTTGACAAAAGGCGGATATAAGGGAAAACACCGCCAGTAAAAGAAGAAAGATTTTTTTTTGCATAATCATATCCATATTCACTTTGAATTTCAAATTGTTGGTAGGATTGTAAAGTTGAGAATTAAAAACTTAAAAAATGCACAATGGTTCGTATTTCAAATTATACAATAGAATGACCAATCGTTTTAAAAAGAAGTACTAAATTTAAAGGTTAGGGAAACTTTGGTATCGTACACGGCCAATCCCTTTGTAATGATTGCTACAACCAGATACACTAATTTTACGGAGCAATAAAAAGAAACCTTACAACAATACGTTAAGAATATGCCAAGTCAAAAAGCCAATATAAAAGTAGCGGTAGATGCCATCGTTTTCGGTTATTCAAAAGCCGAAGGTGTTTCCATTTTATTGATCAAACGAAAGTATCCGCCTTTTAAAAATAGCTGGGCCATACCAGGCGGATTTATCCTGGAAGCCGAAAGCCTGGAAGATGCAGTAAAAAGAGAATTGATGGAAGAGACGGGTATCAAGGTAAATTACCTGGAGCAGTTGTACACCTTTGGTTCCCCAAAAAGAGATCCCCGCCAACGCATCATTTCCATAGCCTATTTTGCGTTAGTAAAGAGCAGTAGTTTCCAGCGGTTAAAGGCAAGCACCGATGCGGAAGAAGCAGGCTGGTTCAGCATCAATCAACTACCAGCCCTGGCATTTGACCATAAACAGATATTGCAAATAGCCATTGAACGAGTACGTGCTAAAATACGCTACCAGCCCATTGGTTTTGAGCTACTGGACAAAAAATTCCCCTTTACTGATTTAGAAAAACTATACTCGGCTTTGCTGGATAGAGATATTGATCGCCGCAACTTTACCAAAAAAATACTATCCCTCGGCTTGCTGGAAGATACAAGCGAACTAGCTCCTGCCGCAGGTGCCGGACGCCCCAGTAAGATATATCAGTTTAATAAAAAACGATACCAGCAGTTGCTAAAGGAGGGTATCTTTTTTGAAGTATAGCAGCTTTGTATGTTCCTGATACCTTTTTACTAAATAGGTTTTACACCTGCTTCAAAATGCAATTTCTACAAACCTGCTGTTTATAGCTCCATTTTTAAAATTTGTTGTTAAAATCTAATACTCTTTATTACATAATCTTACAGAATAAAAAACACGTTTACGTTTTTTTATATATCGCCAAATGTGGGTAAAAAAGAACAGATTTGGCGAAATATAAAAGTTGGCCTTATCCACAATAACCGCTTTTTTTTATTAAATTTTTTTATTTTGCGTATTTTTTACGCAAATTAAAAATTTATTCTACATTTGCTTTATCAAATAAAAAGAAGCAATGAAAACAATCAACTTAAATTCCGGCGAAGGCGTACAAATTACCATCTTCCCCGATAGCCAGCCACATATCAACATTCCCAACGTAACCGAAGCTGATGAAGTAAAAGTAATTTGCTCATTAACCGATCCCGGTAAATTACTACAACTATTGGAAACAGCCAATGCACTTGACAACCTGTTTGCAATTAAGAAAATGTTGGTAATCCCCTACCTGATGGCAGCCCGCTACGACAGGTTGATGGTACCCGGCGATAGCATCGACCTGAAAGTAGTTGCCGACCTTATAAATATGTGCGGCTTTCAAAAAGTATTTCTCTACGATGTACATTCAGATGTAGCACTGTTACTCATTAAAAACGCCGTCGCCATCACCAACGAAGCATTGGTTAGGGCATACAACAAACCCGATGCAGTATTGATTTGCCCGGATGCAGGCGCCTCCAAAAAAGTAGGCAAATACTTTGGCTGGAACAGTAATATCAAAGACATTGTCTATTGCAGCAAAAACAGGGAACTGTCTACCGGCAAACTCACACTCGAAATTTTAGAACCGGAAGAATGTACCAACCGTAACTGTGTAATCATTGATGATATCTGTGATGGCGGCGGCACTTTTCTCGCCATTGCTGAAAAGATTCAGCCTGCCCACTTAACGCTCGTTGTTACCCACGGTATTTTTTCGAAAGGTTTCGAACCACTGCAGCAGTATTTTCAACACATTATTGTATCCAATAGTCTTTATAAAACATACGACTCTCCTATTGTTACCACCTTTAATCATTATCAATAAATCAGTATGAAAACAAATCCATTTTTACTAACCGATTACTACAAAGTAGGCCACGTATTTCAGTACCCCAACAATACCGAACTGGTTTACAGTAATCTAACGCCCAGGAGTAGCCGCTTGAAAGACATTGATGAAATGGTGTTCTTTGGTTTGCAATATTTCTTAAAAGAATACCTGGTAGGTTATTTCAACGAAAACTTTTTTGATCAGCCATTGGAGAAAGTGATTACAGATTATAAAAGAAGAATCAACACTTCTATTGGTGCATTGCCAACCTATGCACACATCGAAAAACTACACCAGCTTGGTTACCTGCCAATCGAAATAAAAGCATTGCCCGAAGGCAGTAAGGTTCCCATGAGAGTGCCCTGCATAACGG
>JBBQKO010000023.1:0-26550 GCA_038327005.1 Chitinophagales bacterium
CTGCATAAAATTAACCCATACGAATGGCTAAAGGATGTACTGGAACGAATGCACCTGTATAATTCATCGAACCTACATGAACTCCTGCCACAAAATTGGATAAAACTAAGAAATACCAATATGGGTTAGACGATGGCTTACTGTTTGGTAATATTTAAATACTTTCTGAATTCATCGACTTCACTAAACCTTTTAATAAAAGATGACGATATGAAAAATATAAAATCTGTTTGTTTTAATGCAATTAGCTTCGAAAAAACACTTTCTGTTATTTGCTTAATTCCATTTTGGTCTAGAAACAGAAAATTTGCTTTTTGTCTGCTTGATTCATAATACTTATTAAAAACAACTGCAAAATCATCATTGTGAAATTCGACATTATAAACTGACCTTTCCCAGACTGACTCAACATTTTTGATAAGTAAGGTATATTTTTCTTTTTCATATTCATTGATAATAACATCAATTTTCACCTTACTTTGAATTATCAAGGCTTTATTTTGGTTCAAAACCTTTAAAATTCTCAAAGGGCTTCCATTGACTCCACTAACGTCTTTTCCTTCCCCGGCAAAAAAATCAAATATTTGGATATTGTTCCAAATAATTTCTTTTCGACTTATAAACACGGGTAACCACTCCTTAAAATAATCTTCAAATATTTCTAATTTTGAAATTGTGCCATCGTCGAAAGGCTTTTCGAATAAATCTTTCTTTGCCATAAAGGTTGCATCAAGAAATAAAGATAAAATCAATTTCATTATTCATCACTTTAATTTCTATGACAAAATGAATTAAAAAACTTTCATTTGCAAATTAAATTAAGCATGACGCAAATGTTTTTATGAATATTTATATCCTAGTTTTGATAAAAGCGACTTCAAACCTTATTTGGTTTTTATGCATTCCCATTGTTAAATAAAATTAAAATCAATTACGGTCATAAAATGACCGTTTTCTTAATAAGGCAACGTTAAAAAGGCTTTGTTCTCTCCTTCAACTTTCGACATCGAAAGCCTAAAGACACCATGCAACCACTCTTCACTTTCAGCCCATTTTCCAACTCTTACCATAAATGCGATTTCCCATGACTGGCTGATGATGATGGTTTGCTCATTCGAAGTTCCTAAAATGAAATTTTTAATGCGTTCATCGAAATAAGGGATGGATAAAATGAAGTCTGCTATCTCTTCATTGGTGGCATCATTCACCTGTTCGGTGCTTAACTCTTGTGTTGGATGATTGCGTCTGTCAGTAATGGTCCTGTTAACGTGTCGCTCAATAATATTTAGTAAGTATTCTCCGGTAATTGATATCATAATTTTAAATTGATTTTCTTGTTTAATAAGGCAGTGTCAAAAAAGCTTTGTCTTTATTAATGCCGCTGATATGCGCTTCACTTAAAAAATAATCATTGCCATGCAGCCACTCAAAACTTTCGGCCCACAACTTTGTATTTTTTATAAATTCATTTTCCCAAGTCTGGCTTATGATGATGGTTTCTTCCAACAAATTTCCCAGCAGAAAGTCTTTTAATTTAATATCGAAGTAGGGAATGGTGATGATGAAATCCAATAGTTCTTCATCGGTTGCGCCGGGGTATGGTTCATTGTCAAACTGCTGTTGTTTGGATTCCCGGTACTTGTCAATGTTTTCACTGATTTTTTTAAAAATAATTTCAGTTAAATAGTCTTTGGTAATTGAGTTCATAAAATATAAATGTTTGTATTTTAAAAAAGTGTTCCCTGTACTCCCGGACGTTTAAATAAAGACCTATTCAAGCTCCATTCTTCTGCATTCATCCCATATAATTTGCCATATTTTTTGTATTGCTGTGCTACCATGGCGGCAATAGGTCCTTCGCCACGCATGCGCAGGCTCGGACGACTATCATTTACTTTTCCATCATGACTTTGCTCCACCAGGTGCCAAACTTTATCTGCACGGTCAGGGAAGTTTTTATACAGCCAATCATGGAATAAAAATTTGATGGCACCATTTAGCCGGATGAAGGTATACGCAGTAAATGTGGCGCCGTTATCTGCTGCCGCCTGCATGATGCGTTGCATTTCATGTTCGTTCAGGCCTGGAATCATGGGACCCATCATGATACCCATTCTTACACCGGCGCTGCTGAGTTCGTTGATTACTTTTAATTTTTGTTTGGCACTTGCGGTTCTGGGTTCCATCACCCTTCTTAAATCTTCATTGAAAGATGTGATGGAAACCATGGCGGATACAATTTGTTTCTTCGCCATTTCCTGCAACACATCTTTATCTTTTAGTATGGAGGCGTTTTTTGTAAGGATGCCAACTGGCTGATTAAACTCGTTACATACTTCCAGCATTTTTCTTGTAAGACGGTAGCTTTGTTCGGCAGGTTGATAACAATCGGTATTGCCGCTTAACATGATGGGCGTGGCATCCCATTTTGGATGCAATAGAAATTTCCGTAGCAACTGAGGTGCATTTTTTTTGATGATGATTTTACGTTCAAAATCAAGACCGGCGCTATAACCCCAGTATTCATGCACATTGCGGGCATAGCAATAAATGCAACCATGCTCACAACCGGCATAAGGATTCATGCTATAACTCATGCCTACATCTTTGCTTTCCACTTTATTTACAATGGTTTTACTTTCCTGTTCAAGGTATTGCGTGGGAATATTTTCATCGCTCCAATCATCAATCGATTCAATATGTTCCCTTGTATTTTCATCTTTTGAAAAACGATTTTTTGTATTGAACTGTGCGCCACGACCATATAGATAGTTACCATCATTATCCGAAGCTGGCTTCTCCAAATCTTCATCCCCTGGCGAAATTGCTTTTGGCCCATCGTGAATGATTGGCTTCACTTTATAATGATCCTGCTTCAATGGATTGTTATTCATATTTATTTTGGCCACTAATTACACGGATGGCCCGAATGGTTGTTGATAATGTTAGTTAATCATTCGGAAATAATTTAGCACAAGAGTTTTACTATTATATATATCAATTATCAAGGTCGAATAAAGAATCTTAAATTTTCTTACTTTTTTTGAAATGATTAGTTCTAAAAGTATTAGTGTAACTAACATATAGGAGTTTTGAATTTTCCATACTTATAAGTCCAAAGTTCCCCTTCAGGCAACAGGGGCAAACAAACTGCCCTGTACCGTAGAAACAGGCAAATTTTGAAATTCAAACCGCTTCACAATCTGGTAGTTTATTTCTCCTGCGGGGCGCCGCAATAGCAACATAGCATCAGCAATAAACCTTCCGGAGAAGTGGCGGTTACTAAACTCCAACCAACCTTTTTCGTATTGCCAGGGCTGCAGTTTACGGGCAATGGTGATATACGGTTCCATTACAAAATGAGGCTTATTTTCATCATTCAATTTCATCAAACGCTGTGCTTCTGTACGAATATTTTTTACCAGGTTTTGAATAGGTAGCTTACTGGTAATATTGATATAGATGGTATGTGATGGAAAACCACCATAATCTTTCAATTCAATTTTTACAGGTGGGCAACCCATCGCCACTATTTGCAAGCGATCTAGCAATCGGTCTTCCAGCATTTGATATTGCGCAAAATTTACCAACGTGATATGTGGTTTACTGTAAACTGCAGATGCACTTCTATAGGTGTCAAAGAATTGCTTCTTCACCTGCATGATTTTATCTCTTAAAGCCTCATGCGGATTTAGTACCAGCGAGTATTCATAGATTTTATAACCGGGTGTTGTATTACCAGGATCCCTTTGTTTTATTTTACGAGATGTAGTCGGTGATTGTTTTTCCATAAATGTTAATTTAAAAATTTGGAAATGCCAATATATTTAGTGTAAATTTACTAAATAATTTAGCTAACAATAAAATTTATTATATGGAAGTGGAAAACTTTTTTGGCAGCAGTTACACCGGTACTAAACGCTTTACGCAGCAGCATGTAGTTACCGCCAATGCCACCGGTTTTGGCGCTGCTGCAGATGATTATAGCGAAAGGGGCATCGATTTAAATGAGCAACTCATTAGGAATAAGCCCGCTACTTTTTTTATGCGGGTAACAGGTATCAGTATGATCAATGCCGGTATTTTTGATGGTGATATTGTGATTGTAGACCGGAGCCTGAAGCCACAAAATGGTAAAATTGTAATTGCCGTTATTGACGGCGAAATGCTTATTCGCCGGCTTGAATTGACGATGAATAAAATGCGGCTTGTGCCTGAAACACCCAAGCTTGCTGCGATAGATGTGGGTGAGTTTAGCGATTTTAAAATTTGGGGCGTGGTGAGTTGTATAATTAGAAATGTATGATAGTCCCTTCCGCTTCTTAAGCTTGAACGTGCACTTTTAGAATTTAATAATAAAATTTATTTGACTGGATTTTGTCCTGGTAACTTCAAAATTTTAATAATGTATGTAGAAAATGGTTTTGAAGAAATACATAATTTCGGATCATCGTTCAGTGGGCGAAAGGGCTACAAAGCTATTGTAGATTGCAATAGCTTTTATTGCTCCTGCGAGCGGTTGTTTAAACCACACCTGGATAACAAACCCGTTGTGGTGTTGAGCAACAATGACGGCTGCATCATTTCCCGAACCGACGAAGCAAAGAAGTTGGGCGTGGCAATGGCAGGGCCTTACTTTTTAGCGAAGCCTATTATTGAACAATACAATGTTGCAACCTTTTCATCGAATTATAATTTGTATGGCGACCTTAGCTGGCGGGTGATGGAAACCCTGCGTATTTTATTAGGCGAAGAAAATGTAGAAGTGTATTCTGTTGATGAAGCTTTTTTAGACCTGGGTGAATCGGATACAGACGACTTGCAGAAGATTGCGGAAAATATTTTAGATACTGTTGAAATGTGGACGGGCATTAAAGTCTCAATCGGTGTTGCGCCCACCAAGGTGCTGGCAAAAGTGGCCAATCGGTTATCTAAAAAAGACAAATCGGTGAAGTGTGTATTGGTGCTGGATACACCCGAGAAAATTATGGATGCGTTGTATAACACACCAGTTAGCGATGTATGGGGCGTTGGTAGAAAGTATGCAGAAAAACTGCGTGACATGCACGCTATTTTTACGGCGCTGGATTTAAGTAAACGAAAGGAACCCTGGGCGAAGACACATTTAGGCGGTGTAGTTGGTGTAAGGCTGCTCAAAGAATTGCAAGGCATTCCGTCTAGCGAAATGAAAGAGGCATTGACAGTGAAGAAAATGATTGCTACTACCAGAATGTTTGGCAACGCAGTAAGTAATATCGGCGATATTAAAGAGGCCATTGCGACCTACACTTCAAGAGCGGCAGAAAAGTTAAGGCGGCAAAAAAGTGCAGCCAATATCATAAGCGTTTTTGTGGTACCTAAAGAGCAGGTGGTTGAAGGGCAACGCTTTCGGCACGGACCAAGTATTGGCAGTTATACAACCTTGCCCTTTGCAACTTCCGCCACGCACGAATTGATAAAGCCTGCGCTGCAATTGGTAGACAGATTATATGAAAAGGGAAGGCGTTACAAAAAGGCTGGTGTAATGCTTAGTGGACTAGTTCCTGCTGAATGTATACAGGCCAATTTATTTGTTGAAGAAAAACGTGGTACTAAAAGACAGTTGATGGACATGGTAGATAATGTAAATTTTGCCATGAGAGATGATATGCTAAAATTTGCAGCGTCCGGCACCACCCGTAATTGGAAAATGAGGCAGGAGCTACGAAGCCCGAGATATACTACCAGGTGGGAAGAATTGTTTGAGGTGAAGTGAAGTAAAACAAGAGGAGCCCCAAACCCTAAAGGGACTTTAGAGTAAAATTAGTGCAGCTCTTTTTATTAATTGAATTACGGGGACTCTCAATAATCTTTATCAGGCTTTTATCTTGTTACGCAATTTTTCATAAATGGCAATATCCATCATCACTAGCAGCATCCCGTAAAAACTGTCTTCAAATGGAATGGTATAAATTCTGATTCCCAAATTTTCAGCATCGTTGTATAACACCACCGGAATGGCAGTGAGAAATCCATTTACAATTAAAAAAGGAATTAAAATGATGGCATAAGAAGCAAGAAATGAAGTGGCATCAAAATCTTTAAAATAGCTTTTGAATAAATAAATTACAGCTATAAAAAGTGCACACAATACAAAGGTCCATGAGGTGTAATATTTTGCATAAAAAAATAAGCCGCTAATCAGCAATACAATAGCCAATGCCTGTAAAATCCGGTCGGCTGTTTTTTTATTTTTAAGGTTTGGAAAATAGCATCGGATACATTCATAAATAAAGATGCAGCAATAGGGCACAATAAAAAAAAACAGCACTTCTTCTATTGGAAGATTTACCAGCTTAATGCCGGAAATGTACTCCTCGTTGAAGCTCCAAACACCTTTTGATGTAAAAAAAATATCCCAGGCAATATATAGCAAAGCAGGAATAATCATGGCAGGAAAAAGCCATTTCCATTTTTTATAAAACCCAACTTTTTTATCAAAGCTAAGCCCTAGCGGACCTGCTACAGAAGCGGCCAAAATAAGAAAATATGTGTAGTGCAGATTCATATTAAGAGCGCTTCAAATAAACTATTTTGTAAAAGGCAATGGAATGGGTTGAGTAAAATTTTGATTTAGCACATATTCAGTCAACGATTGGGTATTGCTACAGGCAGGGATCCGATAGCTATCGGATTCATTGCAGTGTCCGCCCCCAACCGCTGATGAATAAAGATATAAAAGTAAAAGATAACAAACAAAAGTCTAAAGAAGCTTGTCCTGCCGAAACTGAAGCTAATAGTGACCTGTAGCCGAATATAACAACGTCCTTCCCTGCTTGAAGCAATACCTTAGTTGTGCGTTCGTGCTACTCTATCTGTAAAGAATTGTAGTTGAAATTAAGCAGACCCATTCTTACGAGTCACTTTCTGAATTCGAGATTGCCTTTTCTTCTGCTGTTCTTTACGCAACTTTATAAAGGCACTGAATTCTTTTCGTTCTTCTTCCGTCCATGGTTTGTCGAGACTAGTGAAGTTTACATTTTTTGGTTCTCTGATTAGTCCCATTTTATTTATGATTTAAAATATTGCTTAATTAATCTGTTTGCTGCTGGAGTTTCAATCATCATTTTTGTTCCACGAAAATGGGTTGCAAAAAGTATATGTTGATAGTGTTTTACCAAAACTGTCTTAGCGTCAAAAGCAAGATAGCCATCATAAACTTTGTCAAAAGAAAGTTTATGATGGCAAAAGCAACTAAATTGCCTGGTACACGTGCGTAAATTTTTGTCTTGCCTTTATTGAACTTTGCGCTTTCAATTAAGTGCATGTAAATGTGGTCACCTAGTTCAAGTTAAACTAATTAGTCCTTGAATAATTTTCGGATTGTCCTTGATTACCAGTTTGTAAGTTTCTCGGTCAGTAAGTTTTAATTGCTCTTGCCACTTAAATTGCCAGTCCGCATTAGCAATTTGTTTATTGTCCTTGCTGAAAAGTTGAAAAATATCAGTGTCAAATATGTCGCCTGCGACAATATTTTCAATTGAATTAGTTAGTTTGTCAATCTCAATATCGACCAATATTTTCTTTGCTTTTTTCACTCTTTTAAGGTACGAAAACGTTGCCTAAAAACTGTTGCCTAAATATATAAATGTTTCAATTTAGCACTACGCACAAGCATGACAGCCAACAATTACTAGCGGTTGTTTGCCCTTTTTTCAGCTTTCACCTTCACCCAATATTTTTTAGCCACCAGCAACATTCCAAAACTTTCTCCTTCATGTTTGTCAAGGTGTTTGTGATGCATCTTATGTGCCCAGCGAATGGTACGGATGTAGGTATTATTGCTCCGGGAGAAAAATTTAAACCGCTGGTGAATGATCACTTCATGAACCACAAAATACGCAAATCCATAAAGCGCAATACCGGCACCAATCGCTGCCACCCAATACACCTCGTTTTGTAAACCCAACATAATGCACAACCAGGATGGAATGGCAAAAATCAGGAAGAAAGCATCATTCTTTTCAAAAAAGCCTGGTCCCTTTCTATGATGATCTTCGTGCAGGTACCATAGAAACCCATGCATTACAAAACGATGGGTTAACCAGGTAATCCCTTCCATTAAAAGGAAAGTAAGTAAAGTGATGGATATAAAAAGAAGTAAGCTCATACAATTTTGGGGATGATTGACGAAAAATTAATCTAAAAATGTTCGTAAAATTAAAAAGAATAAACTTTGAATAAGTAACAAATTTATAGCGAATTTGTTTTTTTTGTCAAACTTGCTAAAATGAAAAATGGTGAGTAATAATATACTGATGATAAACCAGCAAATGTAATTGTATAGTGGTATGGTTCCATCGCCATGCCAGGTCCAAAAGCCAAGTTTTACGGCAACCGGCTCCATCAACCAATCGAATAAAACCGCCAGCGAAGCCCCATCTACTATTATAGACATGGCTTTTAGGATCATTGGCGGTTCTTTTGTGTCGGTAGCCACTTTATTGATAACCCTTAATAGCAAAGTGTGCGTGCTTATACCACTACAATACATAATAATGAACCAGTTAACACCGATTATTATTGGCACGTTAAAAAATTGAAATCCCAGCACTTTGCCATAGCTGTAGTCGCCAAAGAGCAAGCCAGTATTAACACCCACCACTTCTGAAAAAAAGCCAATAAAAAAGGCCGCAGCAATAAATAATAAAAAGGCAGGGTTTTTACTATTCTGCGTCCAAACTAATAGCGAAAACGATAGCAATAAATTGAATGGCGTTGACTGTATGAAAAAACCGGTTTTAAAGAAAAGTATACCGAGAAGCCCAATAGTATGGAAAAAAATAGCAACTGCTGTTGCTATTTGATATTTTGAAATATTTTTTATCTCCAATTTTGATATTTTGATATTCAATTGTATTATGAATTCTACTGCTATGCAGGGTTAAAAAAATCTTCTTGCAGAATCTATTTATGATTGTCTGTAACCAACTCGCTTACAATTTTTGCACTTTTTAAACAAAGCGGAATACCTCCACCCGGATGCACACTGCCGCCACAAAAGTACAAGCCTTTAATGGAATCTGTAAAATTAGCGTGGCGGAAGAAAGCTGCGAGTTTTGAGTTGGAGCTGGTTCCGTACAAAGAGCCCATATACGAAGCGGTTTGTTCCTGTATCATAATCGGATCCAGCGTATGTTCCGTTTCAATGAAGTCTTCGAGGCTTTCACCAAGCATCCGGCTTAATTTATGGATTACATTCTTACGCAATACGTCCTTCATTTCGTTCCAATTTTGTCCTGTATTGGCTGGTGCATTTACCATCACAAACCAATTCTCTTTTCCTTCAGGAGCCTGCGCCGGGTCCATCTTTGAAGTGATGTTGATGTACACAGTTGGATCGCTGGTTAGTTGCCCGGTATTAAAGATGCAGTCAAACTCGTTTTTATAATCTTTACTAAAAAAGATATTGTGTAATTCCAATTGTTTGAATTCTTTTTTGATTCCCCAATAAAAAATTACAGCACTGCTGCTTCGTTCCTGTTTTAAAACCTGCTTTGCTTTATCCGGGTTTTGCAATAAGTTTTTGTAGGTGTAATAAACATCCGAATTGCTTACCACAATAGTTGCTTCAATCGTTTGGTTATTAACTACAACGCCTTTCACGCTGCCGTTTTTTTCAACAATCTGTTGAACAGGTGCATCAAAATAGAATTCAACACCCTTGTCTTTTGCCAGTTTATACAATGCATTGGTAATACTAATCATGCCGCCGTTAGGATAAAAAGTACCCTCGTTCTGTTCCAGGTGTGGAATCAAACTCAGCATGGCAGGAGTTTTATATGGACTGCTGCCATTGTAGGTAGCAAAGCGGTTGAAAAGTTGTACTGCTTCAGGCGAAGCAAATTTATTTTTATTGTATTGATGAAGCGATTGAAAAAGGTAGGGAAATTTAAACGCTGCCAGAGCTTTGCCAATATTTTTTTGAAACCATGTTTTTCTGAGGTGGAGAGAATGGTCTAAAAACAGCACACCAATATTTTTATATAATATTTCAGCTCGCTTTAAATAGTTGAGTATTGTTTGGGGATCTTCACCTAACTGGTCTTTCATTTCCTGCGCAAACAGTTTTGAATCGGTGTAGGCGTTTACCTGCTTTCCATTTTCATAAAAATATTTATTGGCAATTGGAACCCCCTGATAGCTGAAATATTTCCCAATCGGCACTCCGGCGAGTGCAAACAGTTCTTCGATATTTTGCGGCTGTGTGAAAAGTGAGGGCCCAGCATCAAACAAATAACCATCTTTTTTAAAGGCAGACAATTTACCGCCGGGGAAATTGTTTTTTTCGAATACTTTTACATTATACCCCTTTAAAGCAAGGCGTATTGCAATAGCCATACCTGCAACCCCACTCCCAATAATAATTGCTTTTGAAGCCTGCATAATTTAAGTTACAACAAATGAAATTGCGAAGTGATTTACAACAAGTAAGTTATTACGAAATGACTGGGACTACAGCTATATATTGCTGAATTTTAGGAAAAGCGATTTGAAACCACACAGTATATTTATCGGCATGCGACTCCATTGAGTTTTTTATTTGCTCTAACGACATATAGCAAAAATCGGCAACTTCGTCTGGGTTGGGAATGATCTGGCCGTGGTAAGTGCCAATAAAAACATGATCAAATTCGTATTCCGTTAATCCGTTATCAAATGGAGCTTTGTAAATAAAATCGAATACTTTTTCAATGCCAGTGGTAAAGCCCATTTCTTCCTGCAATCTTTTTGATGCGGCTTCCAATGTTTCATCACCGGGTTGGGGATGACTACAGCAGGCATTGGTCCACAAACCTGCGCTGTGGTATTTATTCAAGGCTCTTTTTTGTATCAGCATTTCGCCTTTTTCATTAAAAATAAAAACGCTGAAAGCCCTGTGTAGCAGGGCTTTTTGATGAACTTCCATTTTCTCCATCCTTCCTATCTCTAAATCTGTTTCATCTACTAAAATAACATCCATAAATACTTGTCTTTATAAATAATTTAACTGGCTTCGGAGGCCCGCTTTTGCAACAATAAACATTTTTCCGTAGTTAGGGATACGAATTCGCTGTTCAAAAATATTAGCAGGCTTTGTTTTTCTGATTTTTCTAAAAAGTGAAAGGTAATATTTGTATGCTACATATACACCAAACCTGGCTTTCACGGGAAGGCGTATAATTCCTTCGTAAGCTTCAGCAAAATCACGGGCAATGTCTGCCTCTATTTCTTTTTTCATTGAGGGCGTAAAGTTCCTGAAATCCACTTCTGGAAAATAAGTTCTGTTTAATTGTTCGTAGTCGGCTTTTACATCTCTTAAAAAGTTCACTTTTTGAAATGCAGCACCCAACGATTGAGCAGAAGGCCGTAAATTTTCATACATCTCTTTATTGCCCTCACAAAATACATATAAACACATAAGACCAACTACTTCAGCACTGCCATAAATATATTCTTTGTATCCAATGCTGTTGTAAGAAGTTTTACCCAGATCCATTTCCATGCTTTTAAAAAAAGCTTCAATCAAATCAGGTGAAATTTTATACTTGTTAACAGTTAGTTGAAAGCTATGTAAGATTGGATTCAAGCTAATACCTCTTTCAATGGCAGTGTAAGTTTCAACTTTAAACTCTGCCAGTAATTCTTCTTTATTATATTGGTGAAAAGTATCAACGATTTCATCAGCAAAACGTACAAAGCCATAAATATTAAATATAGGCATTCGTAGTTCACCATGCAATAGTTTAATAGCACTGCTAAATGAGGTGCTATACTTTATTGTAGTAGCCTTGCTACACTGCTGACTTAATTCATGGAAAAGATTCATCATTCCGTTTGCTTTTTTTCTTATGTACTCGTAACAAAAAGAGATAAATTTTATTTTGTATACCCCGTTTTAATTATCCAAAGTGCTTAATTACTTCTTTAGAAACAACTTCGCCACTTATTAAACTTGGTGGTACACCTGGACCGGGCACTGTCAACTGCCCGGTATAAAACAAGTTACTAACTTTTTTACTACGCAATCCCGGTTTTAAAACAGCAGTTTGTAGTAAAGTGTTCGCTAAACCGTAGGCATTTCCTTTAAATGAATTATAATCTTCTTTAAAGTTGCTTACTGAATAAGACTTTCTGTAAATTATAGAATCTTTTACAGATTCACCAATTCTATTTTCAAATCTTTCAAGTATCTGTTCAAAATATTTGTCTCTTAAATCTTCCGTATCGCCTTCCAACCCGGTAGCAACGGGTATCAGAAAAAACAAATTCTCACATCCTTCGGGCGCTATTGTATTGTCTGAAACAGAGGCTGCACAAACATAAAACAATGGCGCTTCAGGCCATTTTGGCTCCGTATAAATCTCTTTTCCATGCAGATCAAAACTTACGTCAAAAAAAAGCGTATGATGCAATACGTTTGATAATTTTTTATTGAGTCCTACATAATATAAAAGACAACTCGGCGCCATTACCCGTTTGTCCCAATATTTATCCGTGTAGCTTCTGTACTTTTTTTCTAAAAGATTTGTTTCAATAAAATTATAATCTGCACCACCGATTACTACATCTGCGTCAAATGCATTAACCGTGTAAAGAGGTTGGCTATGACCCGAAATGCCATCGTAACCTGAAGTTGCTTGAATCGTTTTTGTCAAAACCTTCGTTGCCACCCCATTCTCAACCTTTATTTCGGTAACGTCGTTATTAAAATAGAATTTCACCCCGAGTTCTTTGGCTACACTGGTCATTCCTTCAACTATTTTGAACATCCCGCCCTGTGGATACCAGGTGCCCAATTTTATATCTGCATAATTCATTAGGCTGTAAAGCGCCGGAGTGTCCTGGGGCAAAGCGCCCAAAAATAAGACGGGAAACTCTAGTAACTCACGAAGTTTTGAGTTCTTAAAATGCTTACCCACATGGGTTTTAATTGAATTGAATACATCCAGTTTTAAAACTCCTTTTACCAATTCCCAATCTGCAAATTCAAGTAATGATTGGCCTGGCTTATGTACCAGTTTATTAATTCCTACATCGTATTTATAAGCGGCTTCATTGATGAATTTATCCAACATGGCACTGCTGCCAGGTTCTGTCTTTTCAAACAGTTTCTTCAATTCATTGTAGTTTGCAGGAATATCCATCGCCTCATCCGGCCAATAAATTCTATAGGATGGATCTAATCTTTCTAAATGATAATAGTCTGAAACTTTCTTTCCGAAGCAATTAAAGAACCTTTCAAAAACGGCAGGCATCCAATACCAGCTTGGCCCCATGTCAAACGTAAATCCTTCGGCTATCAATTGTCTTGCTCTTCCACCGGAAGTACTGTTTTTCTCCACAACAGACACATCCCAACCAGCTTTTGCCATAAAGGCTGCAGCGGACAGACCAGCAAATCCACTTCCGATAATTACTATTTTTTTCAAGAATCTAAAGTAAGTTGATTGTCGTTTAAAAGACAAAGATATTTAAACGTAATATTTAAAAACGGGTAAGCTGCTCTTTCAACAATTTCCTGGCAAAGTGTATTCTGCTTTTGATAGTGCCTAAAGGCTCAGAAAGCATGTCTGCAATTTCATGATATTTATAACCTTCGAAGTATAGCATAAATGGATTGCGGAATATTTCTGGCAGCTTGTGGATTGCATACTGTATATCTTTCATTTTTAAAGCACCTTCAGCCGCATTGGAAGTGGTAACCTGGTTATAGTTTATTAAAAACTCATTAGGCGTGCTATCAAAAATGGTGCTTTGTTTCGACTTGCGACGGTAATTATTGATGAAAATATTACGCATGATAGTATATAACCATGCCTTAATATTTGTACCTACATTGTATTTCTCTTTATTAGCCAATGCCCTGTACATGGTTTCCTGTAGCAAATCTTTAGCTACTTCGTTATCCCTGGTTAGGGTTACCGCAAAAGGTTTTAAAAACTCAGTGTTGTTCAATAAAAGCTGATTAAAATCTATCGTTGCCATGATAACTTGTTTAATTAATTATGGTGTAAAACTAAACAAACAGTTTTGTATTTGCAAATAAATGTTTAAGTTTTTTTGAAAATAATTAAACGCATTGAAATTCAAGCAATTTTTATCATTGAGTTGTTGAAAATGCTCTGGTTATGCAGCAAGGCCTACATTCATTATTTTATCTAAACGGCAAAGGGATTTAGCACCACAAAAAAATTAGTGGGCGTGGTTGATATATTGCATTCACAGATCCAGTAATAGTTTGGATACAGTGCAAATAATGCGGCTAATGGAAACTTTCGACTTAGGAAGTCGATTCCAAATTTAATATTGCGAACAGGTTAAAGTGCGGATACAAATTCCATTACTTCAGAAAATGACTTTTTAAAATTAATGTGAGGAGGAATTTTTCTTTCATACGATTGAGTGAGCAAGCCGGATATAATAATCGGCGTACCAGCAAATCGTTTTGTAATAGATAAAATGAATTTATCGAAGTTGAAATTATGCCCTACGGAAGTAAGATGGGAGTAGAGGAAGTTTGGTTTTTTTAAGTTTACAACATATTCTACATCGTTAAGCGGAACATTCGCACCCAGGTAAATGGTAGACACGCCACGACTTTTTAGCAAATAATACATGAACAACATGCCCAATTCATGATATTCTCCCTCGGGTAAGAATAGCAAGATTGTTTTATTTACTTTTATTGAAGTAGATACGCTTTCGATGCCTACAATCAGTTTTTGTCGTATGATGTTGCTTACAATATGCTCCTGTGCAGGATTGATGTGATTGGTAACCCAAAGGATTCCAATCTTTTCCATATAGGGAAAAATGATTTGCGTGATGGTTCTTTCAATGCCTCTTGATCTGATAAAGCTGTCCAAAATCTCCTCCAGCCTTTCAACTTCAAGATCAACCATGCATTGTATCAATTCATTTACGATCCTTTCCTGTTGTGCTTCCATTTGCGAAAGTGAAAGTATTTTTTCTCTTACTTCGCCCTCATTCATTTTATCAATATGGGATATTTTAAAACCATATTTATTCAACAAAGCAATGTTCAGAACCTTCTTCAATTCTTCATTGCTATAATATCGGATATTGGTACCTGTACGACTTGGTTTTAGAAACTGGTAACGTTGTTCCCATATTCTGATAGTGTGCGCCTTAATGCCAGATAAATTCTCGAGGTCCTTAATTGTGAATGAGTCCATTAAATTAATTTGTATTGTCTATTACAATTTTCAACAATGTTTGTTTAAAAATATGCCTTAAAAGGTTAACAGAAATTTTTTTACAAATGAATTTATGTATTGGCTTTATAAATAAATCATTACCTAAACAGGCGAGAAAGATGCCAATTGAAATTTTGTTGCTCCAAAATGCTAAAGTTAGCCGTTGAAATTGATACAATTTGGACTCAATACCTCTGGAAAATAAAAGGTACACAATAATAGGAGGATATGTAAACTCAGCTGGTCAAGCCGTTTTCAAGACTGATAATTTCTTTTGTACCATATTTCCATACTCAGCAAGGTCCACAATATTTTTGCTCTTTTTTCATCCGATATTTTGGCGGTATGGTCTAGTAAATCGTTGATAAAGCCTTTATCAACAAATTGCGGAGAAAGAGCAGAAGGACTGCTTACGTAGTCGTACACCATTTCTTTCAATTCGTGCGCTACCCAATTCTTTAAAGGAATTTCAAAACCACGTTTAGGTTGATTGATCAACTCGCCTGGTAAATATTTTTTAGCAAGGGTTCTCAATAAATGCTTGGTAGAAGTACCTTTTATTTTATATGCATCGTTCATTGAGGGCGCATATTCCAGCAATTCCTTGCATAAAAAAGGGCTTCTTCCTTCAAGCGAATTCACCATGTTGGCAATATCCATTTTTACTAAAAGCTGGCTAAACAGGGTGGCATTAAAATCCATATTCATCAACTTTTTTAAACCGCTGATATCAGTATTTACGATTTTATTAAAATCATTCCGCATTAGTTGCAGGTAATCATAGCCGGGAGAATTTATATATTGCTCATAGCCTTCCATTATGTCTACGCCGGCTGATAAATATATTTCCAGGTTTTCTTTTGATGCCAGGGTAGCTAACCTGTATAGATAGTTGTATCTTGATTTTTTATTATTGGATTGCGGAAGTATATTTTTTAGCACACCAGCCAAAGATTTAACAGCCCGGTTTGATTTAAAAAAATCATATTGGGCAAATGGAACATAACGCCGGTATCCGCCAAATAGCTCATCAGCGCCATCGCCGTTTAAAATTACAGTCAAATGCTTTCTGGCCGCAGCACTCACATAATAACTGGGGATGGCTGAACTGTCGAAAAACGGCTCACCATAATTTGCAATGATATCCTCAAGGTCATCCTTAAGTGTATCAAAATTTATTTTTATTTCGGTATGGTTGGTTTGATAACGATCTGCTACTAATTTGGCTAACGGTGCCTCATCATATTCTCCGGTAAATGATACGGTAAAGGTTTTTATGGAGTTCGTGTATTGGCTCGCAATTGCAGTAATTAAGCCGCTGTCGATACCTCCACTTAAAAAGCTTCCTACTTCCAGGTCAGATGACTCAACCCTTCTTTTTATACCCATATGCAATAAGGTATCCACTTTTTGAAGACTTTTTTCAAAACTATCTTTGTTGGATTGATTATAAAAATCATTGATATTCCACCAGCTTTTTTCCTGAATGCTGAGCGTAGAGCAGTCGATTAGCATAAAGCTACCCGCTGCCAGTTCGTGAACGTTTTTATATGGGGTGAGTCGCTTGTAAAATGTACCCAGCCGCAGGTAGTGGTAAAAGTTATCGTGGTTCATTTGCAATGGCAGCAAGCCCTTGATGCAGTTTAACTCACTGGCAAATACTATTTTTTCACCATCAGCATAATAGTACAGTGGTTTTTTTCCTGCACGGTCACGGGCCATAAAAATGGTTTTCTCCTGCTGGTCGTAAATGGCAAAGGCAAACATGCCATCCAGATAGTTCAAAAATTCCACACCATAAACACGGTATAACAATAAAAGTGTTTCTGTGTCAGAAGATGTTTTGCCGGTTATCCCAAGCTGGCTTCTTATTTCATTGTGGTTGTAAATTTCGCCATTGAAAATGATGGTGTATCGGTCATCAAGGCGCATGGGCTGTTTGCCACCTTCAATATCAAGAATGGATAAACGCAAATGATAAAGGTCTACGTTATCAACCGTAAAACCGTTTTGTTCATCAGGCCCCCTATGCAACATGCTTTGATTGATCTGCTGGTGAGATAATTTTAAATTTACAGCGCCTGCAATACCACACATATAATACTATCTTTGGTTTGAACAAAATAACTGTTTATTATCCAATCGCAAATAATATTTTAGGATAAATTTGCCGGGATGATATTTCACCAATCACAATTTTTCTGATATTAAAAAGGATGGAGTTAATTGATGTTATATTATTTCCGCTGTACGTTTTATTATTCCATCTGATTTTTTCGTGGCAACGAAAACGCATTAAAGACCCACTATTGAAGAAATATCATAAGCAAGGTTTTTGGATCAAAGTTTTTGGAGCACTCTGCTTTTCTATTTTTCATGGCATTATTTCTCCGGGAAATGATTCGATCTCTTTGTATTATGATGAAGGTATTCACATAACTAAGTTGATATTAGAAGATTTATCCAATATTCAATTAATTTTTTCGCCCGGTGCAGATTTTGACCAGTCGCTTTTGTTCAATCCCTATAACAAAGGTTATTTTGGTAGTGAAAGCAATTATTTTGTTGTAAGATTGGTTGCTATTTTTTCCTTTGTCTGTTTTAGAAATTACACGGTAATGAACCTTGTTTTTTCAATGATTTCTTTTACCGGGGTGTGGCAGTTGTATAAGTTCTTTTATGAACAATATCCGCAGTTGCATAAAAAATTGGCCATTGCTATCATTTATTTTCCAACGTTTGTTTTTTGGAGTTCAGGCATTTTAAAAGATCCTTTATGCACGGGAATGCTGGGATGGATGACCTACTCGCTTTACAATGTCTTTTGTAAAAGGCAATCAATCTTAAAGAATGGATTGATTGCAATTGCTTCCGGCTACATCCTGGCCATTGTTAAATCATATATTCTATTTGCTTATCTGCCATTTTTTTTCTCGTTTTTGGTACTCATTAATTTTAAGCGAATTGAAACCACCGGCATAAAGATATTGGCATTTGCCGGTCTATTAATTGTAATTCCGGTTGGTTTTTATATTGTTTCCGACAAGCTGGAAAAGGAATTGGGCGCTTTTGCATTGAGCAAATTGACTGAGTCGGTTAAGATGCAACAAGCAGCATTTATAAATATGGCAGATGCGGCGGAATCCTCTTTTTCATTGGGTGTAGAGTTTGATGGCAGCAATCTTAGCCTGATAAAAATGGCTCCGGCAGGCATCATCGCTACCTTTTTTCGGCCTTATTTATGGGAGTCAAAAAAACTCTCCACTTTATTGTCTTCACTTGAAAGTCTGCTCCTGATGGCATTCACCTTACTGGTTTTTATTAAAGCCGGCCCTTTTAATTTCATCAAGTTTCTTTTGAAGGATCCGATGATTTTGTATTGCTTTTTATTCGCTCTTGTATTTGCCCTCTTTGTAGGAACTACCACCCTCAATTTTGGCACATTGGTAAGGTATAAAATTCCTTGTATGCCCTTTTTCATCATTGCATTGGTTTTGATAAATGAAAGGAGTAAAAAACAAAAAAGCGAAAAAGCTGTAGCGTTATCCCTGTTGCCTTTAAGCGGAGAAAAATAAGTTATTCCGACTTTGATTGGCAACAAAATGGCAGTTTAATTGAAGTGGAAAAATCTGAGTTGATATCGAATTTTTTAACAAGGGCCTATCATAAGATCGCTAAAATCTGCAACCAGTAAATATTTAAAGCTGATCAAAGTTTTGATCGCAGCAGTAAACTAGCTGAAAAGACGGATGAAATTAGCTTCATTGGAAACCAGGCTGTAATGTTCAATTATTTTTTTCCGGCCTGCGCCACCCATTTTTTTTCTCAACGCTTTATCAAGCATCAGTTTTTCAATTGCATTGTACCATTCGGTTGTTGAATTGGCAAAGTAACCATTGATGCCATCTTCAATTATAGTATTATTTAAACCCACCGGCGATGAAATTGCAGGTATCTCCAACGCCATGTATTGTATTAATTTAAAGCCACATTTACCCCGGCTCCATTCATCGTCGGCAAGCGGCATCAGGCCTATTTGACTAGTGGCCAGTTCTGCCACTTCATTCTCCTCCGTCCACGCTATATATTTAAGATTTTTAAGATCAAAAGATGGTGGTTGGTTTGAAATAATCTTTACATCAAAATCATATTTTTCCTGCAACATCCTCAATGCCGGTAATACAATCTCCAGATAAGTCATAGTAGAAAAACTACCTGTCCAAACCACCGTTATTCTTTCAACGTTGTGATTGGCTAAAACGTTGTGTTTAAGATCGGTATCTACGCAAGTGGGATTGTAAACAACATTTGAGTTGTTTTGAAGCGCATAGTCACATAAAAACTGGTTGCCGCAACTAACCTTGAAAGCCCATTTACAAATCATTTTAATTTTGCCGGTATTTTTAAAAATGGCGGCAAGGCTATTTTGATCCGATACCGATTTTATCCAAATGGCATCATCAAAATCGTAAATCATTTTCTTCTTAAACAATTTAGTACAAAGCCACTCAAATATTGGCGGACCGATTGGAGTAGCTTCTCTTTGCAAAAAAATAAAATCATATTGATTGATGCTGAAAAGTAATAGGAATCGATTTAGAAATCCCCTTAGAAGGGCTAAAAATTTTGTAAAAAAGAAACCGTATTGATGGATGACCTCGTAGCCCTTTTGATCAAGAAAAGGTTTAGTAGTAACGGAAAATCCATTTTTTTTGAGCACATCTTTATAGAGCTCGAAGCGAAATCTTTGGCCTGGAGAAACTTTTTCAGGATACTGAACCACTATTAAAATTTCGTTCTTCTTATTTTTCATTTATATAACCAGTGAGTTGAAAACCATTAAGGTTAGTCACTACAAATTTTGGCAGATTTTTCGGTAGAACCTGATGAGCGCCAATTAACATATTCAACAGTTAAAAACTAACATCTGGTACATTTTCTGAATTGAGCAAAATAACTGCATATTATTCAATTCCAAATTTTATTTGGGCAAATTTTAAAATGGCAAAGATTCGCTCAATCTGAAAGTTACGTTGGAGCACCTACAACCGATCTTTATCATTCATTTTAGCCATTTTTTTTTAAGCTGCATTTTATTAAGTTCTCATTATTCATTTATTTTTCTCCATTACCAGGATTAATTTACGCATGGTATGATCATCGGTTATCATCACAGGAAAATATACCATCATACACTTTCCGGTATTGGTCCACTGCATTTTTCAAAGCATAAAATTTGCTGGCGCCGTTTCTGATAGCAGTTGAATCAAATGTATTTCCTGCCAGGATCATTTCAATCACTTCGTTAAAAGATTTTTCTGAAAAGTCGTTTAAGATATAACCTGCATTGTATTTGGTTACAATATCCGCCACATCTCCAACACCGCTATTTGTAATTACCGGTATGCCCATGGCCATTATTTCTCCATGTTTAGTTGGCGATGAGGCAAGTTTGGAATGGCATGGTTTAATAAAAAAAAGTGAGTAGGTGCTGAGCGATAATAAAACCGGTACCTCATATCTTTTACCTTGCTTCACAATAATCATGTTTTCTGAAAGTCTGCATTTGGTGGCGGCTAAAGTAATCTGCTCCCGGCTATCAGGCGAAATAAATAGGAATTTTGCATTTGGAATTTTTTCGGCTACAGCCTTGCAAAATCGTAGCATCTCGTCTGTTAAGTACCAGCCGCCAATTGAACCGAGGTAACTGATTACGAAGTCACCCTTATTTATATTTAATTCGGCCTGAAACTTTTCTTTCATCACTGGATCTATGTGTTCGGAATTAAACAAATCCATATCAACACTACAGGGAATCACTTCAATTGGGATCGGTTGATTGGGTATGTTTTTTTGGCTATGTAGCAGATCCCGTCCTTTGTAGGTGAGCGAAACATTGTAATCGGCCTGCAACAGGCAGTTATACTCGTGTCGCTTAAAAAATTCGTACACTTTTTTAAAAACTGGATTATTCAAATTCCAGATACCACCATCTACTCTCTCATCGGCCCAAAAACCACGGATATCGTTTATGAACTTTATTCCAAATTTGTTTTTTAAATGCAAGGCTACCAGCGAAGGGAGCCCCGGTCTTGAATGAACCATATCAAACGGGTGTGCCAAATGAATTGCTTCCGCCTTTCTTTTTAAAGCATAATAATCATATACAGCAGATAATACCGGAGGATTTTTATGATAAGGCAGCGATACCCAGGTAAGGGGGAATCCGGCAATCAATTGCTCAACATAGGCTTTATTGATTGTGTACCTGGTTGGTTTGTCACAGCTTAAAATGGTAAAGCTATAGCCAAACTTTGTTAGCCCTTTTAAATAAGGAATCACTTGGCTCTGGCCCAATGGATCTGTCATTCCATCATAGGAAATAAAAAGTATGCGTTTATCCATTTCCGTTTTTTATTTTAATGGAGGTGTTTTCTTCCAGCCACCAATGCAAAACTATGATGAGCCAAAGCCGGTTGTATAAATAATCAGTTCCGTTTAGATATTGTTTTTTGAGATTACTCACATAATCGGCGTTTACGAGATTGTACTGATTGATTACTTCGGCCGAAGTGTAACGCTCCAGTAAATATTTCAAGTCTTTTTTAAGCCATTTTGCCAACGGAATACTAAATCCCCACTTAGGTCGTTCAAAAATTTTAGCGGGCACGTAATCGTACAATACCTGCTTTAGCAAATATTTCATACAACCGTTTTTAATCTTTAGTTGCTCATCCAAATTATAGGCAAATGTTACCAGACGGTAATCCAATAATGGAACTCTTGTTTCCAATGAATACTGCATGCTTGCACGATCAACTTTTACCAGTAAGTCGTCTTTTAAGTAATGATTAAAATCCCAAAAAGACTGTTGTTCCGCTGCGCTTAAAGTTCTTGCAAACGTTGGTACGGCATTGATTTGGCTGAAATTAAATAATGGATTCACCAGTAATTTTTGTAACTCCTGCTCGCTGAAATAATATTGCTCCTGCGAAAAAATATGACTGATGATATTCCGCTTATCTGGGTAAGCAAACATATTGCCTATCCGCTGGTACTTGCTGTTCAATATTCTGGAACCGGCATAAACAGGCGCTTTCAGCAACTGCCAATAAGGAACAGCCAATCGCTTTGCCCATTGATAACTGCCATATCCCTGAAACAATTCATCGCCACCATCGCCACTAAGGGCTACGGTTACATGCTGTTTTGCCAGGCGGCTAACCATCATTGTTGGAAAGGCAGATGAATCAGCAAAAGGTTCATCAAATGCTGGAATCAGTTGATCTACCATCTCTAGCACCTCGTTTTCTTTTACCTTAAATTCGTGATGCGTTGTTTGCAAATACGCCGCCACCTGCCGGGCATATTTTGATTCATTGAATTTCCCGTCATCAATGCCAATGCTAAACGTATTGAGTTGATTGCTGCCTGATATTTTTGAAGCAATGGCGGTAACCAAACTGCTATCTACTCCACCACTTAAAAAAGTGCCGATCGGCACATCACTAACCAGTTGTTTTTCTACCGCCTCAAATAATAAAGCCGTCAGTTGTTTTTTTGCTTTGGATTCATCGGTAATTGTACTGGATTCAATCACCTGATCCAGCTTCCAGAAAGGAATGTATTGAATGGATGATTCATTAAAACTTTGCTGCCCTACATCCACCTGGGTAAAATGTGCAGCAGGAAATTTTGCTGTATTATTAAAGATGGTCAATGGCTGCGGAATAAATCCGAAATGTAAAAAATAGGGGATGGCTTCTTTATTAATCGTTAATTGTTCTCCCATCATCGATTTGATCACTTTCAGCTCCGATGCAAAAAGGATGGTTGATTTATCCTGATAAATGAAAAGTGGCTTTACACCAACATGATCTCTGCATAGCGTTAGTATTTTTTCCCTGGTATCATAAATGGCCAATGCAAACATGCCGTTCATTTGCGCAAAACAACGGGTGCCTTGTTGAATAAATAATTCCAAAATTACTTCTGTGTCAGACGAGGTTTTTAAAGTAGTCCCTTTATCTGCCAACTGCAATTGAAGCTCTTTAAAATTATAAATTTCACCGTTGAATACAATGCAATACCGGTCATCCGCAGAGAACATCGGTTGGTTGGCGGAAGTTGATAAATCTAAAATGGATAAACGTCTGTGGGCAAGTCCTACTGTGTCATTTTCCGCAAAATAGAAGCCCTCTGCATTGGGGCCACGATGCTTCATCAACAGGCTGGCCTGCTGCAGTTGTTTGGGTGAAATTGTATTATTGATAGAAATATACCCCGCTATACCACACATACATGACATTTTGAGTAAGAACGAAAATAGTACATTATTATTGGTCTGTATGCGATTAAAAGAACGTTCAAAAGAAGACGTAATGGTTCCTGAAATTTGCCCTTATAACATAGCTGAAATCAAGTTATTCTTTTTACAGCGTCATTCTCCAGCAAGTATTGCTGACCACTTTCTTTGCAGATGGCAATATTGCTGCTGCTAAAAATTAATGGGTGGCCAAATTCACTTACCCAGCCCTTTTGCTTGCCGGGATTACCTACTATTAAAGAATACGCAGTCACATCTTTTGTAACTACCGCCCCGGCACCAATAAAAGCAAATTCACCAATGGTATGGCCGCATACTATGGTTGCATTTGCTCCAATACTGGCGCCCTTTTTCACCAATGTTTGTCTGTATTCATGTTTGCGAACAATGGCGCTTCTCGGGTTTATTACATTGGTAAATACCATGGAAGGCCCCAGAAAAACATCGTCTTCGCAAATCACCCCTTCGTAAATGGAAACATTGTTTTGCACTTTTACATTTTGACCCAATATTACATTGGAGCCTACTATTACATTTTGTCCGAGGGAACAATTATTACCTATTTTGCAATGGGACATCAGGTGAGAAAAATGCCAGATTTTTGTACCGGCTCCTATCTCGCACCCCTCGTCGATATAGGAGCTTTCATGTACAAAGTATTTTAGTGAATCGCTCATAATGATTGCTTGATGGATGTTATTTTATTTTAATAATTCTAAATGCATTTAGCTTTTAAAGAATCTCTATATACTGTTTTACAATTTCATCAATGGTGTACTGCTGACTGGCTGCTATTAAAAGCGAAGGATCCTTTGGTGAATTTACGGCTTTCAAAATCGTTGCGGCCAGGGCTGCCGGATCTTGCACCGGACATAAATAACCCAAAGCACCATTTTGCAAAATTTCTGCTGGTCCTGATGGGCAATCAGTGCTTACTATTGTTTTACCCAATGCCATTGCTTCTACCAGCACATTGCCAAAACCTTCGTTAATAGAAGATAAAACGAATACATGGCAATTAGACATCCATTTAAATGGGTTGGTATCAAACCCCAAAAGATAAACGACCTGCTGCAGGTTATTTGTTTCAATAAAACTTTGCATCGACTGTCTCAGGCTACCTTGGCCTAAAATAAACAATACAAATTGCGGGTTCAGTTGATACAAAATAGCAAAGGCTTTTAGTAAGGTAAACTGGTCTTTTTGTTCTTCCAGTCTTCCTACATTTACAAGAATGATCTTATCCAAAATGGAAGCCGGAAAGGAGACGGGAATCTTTGCAAGTGTATAAATCGAATCGTCAAAAACAGGATTATAAATCGTGATCCCCTGGCTTAACGTATGTTTACTGCTTTCCCTTAACCATGCTAAACTTCCGTTGCTCACAGCAATTATTTTATCAGCCAACGGAAATATAAAACGGTGAATTGATTTCATCACCTGGTCGCCTTTCCAGTGTTTAAGTTGTCTTTTTCTGGGTAAACTGCAATGATGAGTAACATATATTTTTGAGCTAACACTAGTAACTTTCTTAGCAATGATTGCTGCTGCACTTATGTAATCACTCGCTGTAAAAATATGGGAATACTGTTTCTTTTTAAAAATGGCAGGCAGTGCCACCAGGTATTTATAGAAGCTGGTTCCTCCTATTTCAGCAATGCCCATATCAGGATGCACCAGGGTCAGGTACACACCTGTTTTTTTTCCAAGCAGGATTTCTACATCGAAACCATTTTCACGAAAACCATTGGCGATGTTGACAAAAACTCTCTCCGCACCTCCACCTCCCAGATCATTGATAATAAACAAAACTTTTTTCATTGAATTGATTTCATTTTATGCAAAGAAGCCCAGTTTTTTATTAAAAAGCAATATGATGGCTATCACTAAAATATTGGTTGCGATTTGACCACCCGCCAGCCAGTTCATTGTAAACATAGCGGAACCAATATAATTGATAGCAACAGCAATGGTAATACTAATGGCAGCCAATGTAAAAAGAATTCTTTTATTTTTTTGAAACAAAATGTATTGAAGAAATAGCCAGGTAATGGACCATATAAGGGAGCCAATACTTAATATATAAAAATAATGTAAATAGGGCTTGTAGGCCGGCCTAAGCAAGTAAGTATAAACTATTATTGTGAATACGGTTACAGCCAATAAAGTTGCGACCATTGCGAGCATATATTTATAAAACATTTCTTTTACATCTTTCCACTTTTTTTCATCGGCAAAGCGGCTAAAAAGTATTGGTTGCAGGTACTGCATCAGCGACATGCACACAATTTGCTGAATGGTGGCAAAGGTAGATGCAACGGCATAATAGCCGGCCTGGTTCTTACCAAAAAATGACATCACAAAAAATTTATCAGATGTGTTGATAAAAAAAATAGCTGTTTGTAAGGCCATACCAGATAGTCCAAAAAACAGCTCATTGCGTAATACCTGTTTATCTATCCGGGGTACTAAAAAACCTTGTTTTTGAATGTGAAAAATGAACATGCCACTTACCACAATACCTGCCACTACAAAGGACAATGCCCTGCTATACCAGCTATGCCACAGCCACATAATCAATAAAACAGATAAAGTTATTTCTATCACTACTTTCAATAAAGAAACAGTGGCAAATAACTTTACTTTATTTTGATTGCGGATCAATATAATAAAAGCTTCGAAGCTGAAATTTAAAATAAGACCCATCGGAATCAGCCATAGGAATGCAGGCTGAAAATTAAATGCTTTTTCCAGTGGAACTCTTAGCAGGTATAAAACAGGAATCAACAGTATGCTGAGCATCACAGGAATCAACAACCCTGTTGAGAAAACCCGGGCATATTCAGCTTTGGGCAATTTGAAATAGTCGATCGATATACTATATAAAACACCCATCGAAACAATGGGTGTAAGAAAAACAATACAATTGCTATAAATATTTAAAATGCCAATGTCACCTTCACTCAGCATATTTACAAAAAAGGG
>JBBQKO010000024.1:0-26495 GCA_038327005.1 Chitinophagales bacterium
AAAATGCAATTGTATAAAGGTGATCAAACAGACATCGGAATTAACTGGATCGATCCTGTGCCATTAACTGAAAATCCGGTAGTCAATAAAATTGATGAAGGCGCATTGTTGTTTAAAAATAATTGCGGCAGTTGCCACAAAGTGGAGGTGGATTCTATTGGTCCTGCTCTGGCGCATGTAATTAATCGAAAGGGAAAAGATTGGGCTTATCATTTTGTACATGGCTTTGCTTCAATTGTAGGAATTGAAAATTTAATTTCCACTGGCGACATCTCCAACGATTACGATGAAACAGATACAGCTCCAAAAACTCCAATGGATGTTAGTTATGGAAAATTCAACTTTTTATATAAGACGGGCTTTTTTTATCATGCCTGTCTTGAGCAACATTTTGCAAATGCCGGAACGAAATTTCCGAATCTTAATAATACTGCACTTGATGCGATCTATCGTTACATTCAAAATGAGACCGATCGTTTGCAGGTTCCTTATCCCAATAATAACTTCACAAGTTGTTTGGATAGTTGCGAAAATTATCTTGCAGCGCTCAATAAATTAACAAAGAAAAGAACAGCTTTACAAAAAGATAGTGTTCCTCAAAAAGTAAAAGACTTTCGGCCTCCACCGGATCTGCCTTCCAACGTTGCCCCTATATATCCCGACAATGATGTGGAGGTTGATGGGAATAAATCGCTTTATTATCAGTTTACAATCAATGTAGTGGGTTGGTACAATATTGATGCGCTGTTAAATTCATTTGACAATAAAACGGAGACCGAATTGCGGGTTCTAATTACTGGCAATTACAAAGCTACTATTAGTGTGAATTTGGTTGTACCTGTTATCAATACTTTTTTAGCGGGAGGTAAATTAACAGGCGATGAAGCATATGGATTTTTTACAAAAGATGGACGGATCCCTTTACCGCTCAATGCAAAAGCTTATATTCTGGTAATGGGGGAAGCCGATGGGCAAATTGTTTTCGCTGTAAAAGAGTTTATCGTTGGGGAAAAGCAATCATTTGAAATAAGTCCCCTGCCCGCAAACATGGAAGACTTTAACGCTGCTGTTGAAGCCATCGGAAATGCCAACATACAAATTAAATCTGTTGAAACGCAAACTGGTAAAGATTTGAAAGGAAATGAGAAGCAATTAAAAGAAGTAGAAAAATTGAAGCCAAAAAACTGTGGATGCGACTGCAGCTTATTGAAATAGAAAACTATTCATACAGAAACAGTACTTCCTTTTTGCACCAATTGAAGCCCCCTTAAGCGATCGGACAAACAAATGCCTAATATTGAAAACAATTTATTTTATGCTAAGAAACCTGCTGTGCCTGTTATTGATCGGTGCTATTTATTCCTGTACAAATACAACCGGCAGTAATGCAAAAACTAACGCTAAAAAAAAGGTGAATACCGCAGCCGGGCCTACACTAATAGATACGTCAATTACTGGTTTTAGAATTACCACTATATTAGATGATTCAAAAATAATATTTACAGCAAATGGCAAGGAGGATGCAGATAATACAGGACTAACAACCGGCTTTTTTATTCAAGGTTTTACCGGTATGGGCAATAAGGCTGCTGAAGAAAACATGCAGGAATTTGCTTATAACCGGACACACACTGAAAATATAAAGCGTACGGAAAATGAAAAAGTCAGGATGTACAATACATCCGTTGGCAGAGCAATTATAACAACCGTTACACTCACTTATAAGGATAATAAAAAAGCATTTGCAACTACAGCAACCGTATCCAATGGAAAAAATGCAATTTTATTTGTGGGCGAAGATTATACGGATGGCGGCAATTATACAGATAAATTTAAAAACACTTTTGATTCCATTGAGTTTTAATTAATCTTTTATTACTCTTGATCGTCCGGGCAACAATTGTATTCATTGCAAATAAAATCCCCTGACATCGGCTGGTTAAAAGTTTTCTGTATGCTGCATTGATACAACAAATAATTACAAACGTTAAGCCTTTACATGAAAATATTAATTATCAATCCACCCCATTTGTCTATCGGAAGCCGAATGCCCAAAGAGCATTTACCACCACTGGGTTTACTGTCAATCGGCGGTCCGCTTATTGACAAAGGACACGATGTAACCCTTTTAGATGCTGATTACCACAATTATAAAATTAGTTTGATTGTAACCAAAGTAATTGATCAAGCTCCGGATATAATATTACTGGGGCATTCCGGTTCTACGTCTGCTCAACCAATTATAGAAGAGATTACCAGGTTAGTGCGGCAGGAAAATGCAGCGATCAAAATAATTATTGGAGGCGTTTTTCCTACTTATCACTGGAATGAGATTTTAGAGAAAAATCCTCAAATCAACTATATCGTTTGTGGCGAGGGCGAAGCAATATGTTTGAATTTAATAACCGCAATTGACAACGGAGAATCGCCCGAAAATGTAAAAGGACTTGCATTCAGATTGAATGGTGTCGCATTAAAAACATTGGTGGCAGAAAACATTCAAAACCTGGATGGATATCGAATCGGATGGGAATTAATGAACGGTTACAATTATACCTATTGGGGAAAAAGGAAAGCTGTAGTAATACAATTTTCAAGAGGTTGTCCTTACCCATGTACCTATTGCGGACAAAGCCTGTTCTGGAAAAAATGGCGGCATAGAAACCCACAGTCACTGGCGGATGAAATGGAAATGCTGCATCTGGAATATGGGATTAAAGTATTCAATTTTGCCGATGAAAACCCTTCATCAAATCCAAAGGCATGGAGAGAATTTTTAGAAGCACTGGTTGCGAAAAAATTAAAATTAATTTTGGTGGGTTCTATCCGGACCGATAATATTGTAAGAGATGCCGACTTTTTGCATTTATACAAACAAGCCGGTTTTGAAAGGTTTTTACTGGGTATTGAAAACTATGATGAAGTAGTTTTGGAAAAAATTAAAAAGGCGGGTACAATGTCAAAAGACAAAGAGGCAATTTTACTTTTAAGAAAGCATGGAATCTTATCGATGGCCACCTATGTTGTTGGTTTTGGTGAAGAGAGGACGATTGATTTTTATAATAGCTTGAAACAATTATTATCGTATGACCCGGACCAGGTGCAGCTTTTGTACGTAACGCCTCACAAATGGACGCCCTATTTTGAAGAGGTGAAAGACAAGAATATCATTTTAACGGACCAAAGAAAATGGGACTATAAGCACCAGGTAATTGCAACACAATTTCTTAAACCCTGGATGGTAATTTTATATGTAAAATTGATAGAGCTGATAATGCAGACGAGACCAAGTGCTATCTTTCGACTTTTATTTCACAAAGAAGCAAGGTTAAGGAGTGCGATGCGCTGGTACACCAGAATTGGAAGAAGAGTTTGGTTTTGGGAAATGTACCAGTTCTTTTTCGTAACAAAACTAGCAAAGGAAAAAGTAAAGATGAAAGATTTTTGGACCTAGTGTTATGTTAAGCTTAATCTGGCTTGTTGCCAACCTTGGACATGAGTATTGTAAAAGTTTTAATGCGAAGGTTGGCAACCTTTTATCCGTCTGTGAATGCTTAACAGAACACTAGATAAATCAAAACAGTTTTCACCAGGTTGTTGAAGGCCCTAAGCTGGGCTTATTTTGTCTAAATAAATGATACAATTATGAAATTTTGTTGTGACAAGTTTAGATTTTTTTATTCTGGTGAAAAATCAGCAGGTTTGAACATTAGAATTGTAAAACTTAGTAAAGATTATATCGAACGGGGGAATTTGAAAATTGATAGAACGTATTTTGTTACGGAAGGTTACCCTGGTGCGATTGATGAATGCCAAAAGAAAATGGCAATCAATTATTGCCCATTTTGTGGAAGCCACCTGAAACGTACATATGAAAGTGATACGTATTTCAGGAAGTTATGGATGCCTGATTTTAATAGTTTCAGCGATTCTTTTCGTGTCAATGAGTGAAGCATAGAGGTGGTACGCTAATAACCCCATGCGCAGGAGCTTACGCTACAAACCGACATGACAAATCAAAGCCATTTCTCCATTTATCTTCATCACAATCAGTAAATTTAACCGATCAATTACAAAGAGCGTTTGGCTACCAGGGCCGGTACGATTCCTATACTTTTAACAGGGCAGGTTGCTTACATATTTTTAGGAGATATGCTCATGGGTATTGGTCGGTGAGCACCACGACCGCTGTATTAACTGCGCTAAAATTGACTCAGCAAAGTAATGCTTCAACAAGTTTGTTTACACTTTTTACATTTTCAAAATTTTGTAAACGGAAAAAGGGTACACATTTTTAGAATTCGTTAACGATTCGTAATCGGGAAGTCACATGACAGGAGCCGTTTGGTATCAGATCCTGCGCCTGTTGGTACGTGGTTACTTGGGTAGATTAACAATGAACAATGTGTTTTACGTTCCTTAGGAAGGTTGTGTTGGTAGAAAAATAAATTATACTATCTAACGTTCAATAGGAACGATCTTTAAATTGAGTTTTTTAATACAGCATCAATGAATAACTTCTTTATGTAATACGGGATAAAACTTATGAAAAAATATTTCCTTCTTCTTACTGTAATCACCTGTCATCAATTATCCTTTAGTCAAAATAAAGCAACCATCACAATTGATGCATCAAAATTAGAAAGCAAAGTATCGCCCGACCTGCATGGTGTTTTTTTTGAAGAGATCAGTCATGGTGGCGAAGGTGGGTTGTATGGTGAACTGATACAAAACCGTGGGTTTGAAGAAAGCCGTTTGCCATTGGCAACTTCACTCGTTGATAATTTTATTGTACCCAACAGAACACCCCATTTTATGATGCCCAACAAGGGTGTCAGCGATTGGAAAATGGCATGGCCGGTAAAAAGCGAGTGGCCTGCCTGGAGCTTGCAAACAAGCGGTAGTAATACGGTCGTATTGGCACTTACTCAACAAACCCCACTGAACAATGCTTCCCCCAATTCATTGCAGGTTACTGTAAATAAAATTGATCCGAACGCAAAAGCCAATTTAGTGAATGAAGGATTTTGGGGAATCAGTACGGTTAAAGACGATGTTTATAACCTGAGTTTTTTTGCAAGAACTGACAAACAATATCAAGGTCCAATAAAAGCATCGCTTCAGTCTGAAGCCGGAGCAATACTGGCTACTTATACATTCGAATCTGTTACCGGAGCCGCCTGGAAAAAATATACCTGCAAACTGCTGGCAAAGCAGACTGCTGCAAAGGCAAAATTTGTTTTATCATTTGGCAGTACCGGAACGGTATGGCTTGATATGGTTTCGCTGTTTCCGGCAAAAACATTTATGAACCGGCCCAATGGTTTACGGTTGGATCTTGCCCAATATATTGCTGATTTAAAACCGGCATTTGTCCGGTGGCCTGGTGGCTGTTTTGTAGAAGGCATCGATGTAGCAAATACACCCAACTGGAAAAAGAGCATTGGCTCTGTGGAAAAACGTCCGGGTACTTTTAGCGTTTGGGGCTACTGGAGTACAGATGGTTTTGGGTACCACGATTACCTACAGTTTTGCGAAGATATTCATGCGGCAGCCTTATATGTTTTCAATATCGGCGTGTCCTGCGAATTCAGGAGTGGCACTTTTGTTCCCGATGAAAAAGTAGATCTGATAATCAACGATATCCTTGATGGTATTGAATATGCCATTGGCCCAGCAACCAGCAAGTATGGAAAATTAAGGGCAGTCAATGGTCATCCTGCACCTTTTCCATTAAAATTTATTGAAGTAGGAAATGAACAATCCGGTCCGCAATATGCAGCCCGGTACAATCGTTTTTATAAAGCAATTAAGGCAAAATATCCGCAGCTAAAAATCATCGCCAGCATGGGTACTGGTGAGTTGAACAAACATACCACCGACGCTATGAAAGACATTGATATCGTGGATGAACATGCATACAAAGCAAACGGCTGGGCCATGCGCAATTACAATCATTTTGACCAATACAAACGGGGCGATTGGGATATCTATGTAGGTGAATATGCCACCAACAGTGGAGTAGGGCATGGTAATATGAATGCTGCGTTAAGCGATGCTGTGTACATCATGGGTATGGAAAAAAACAGCGACCTGGTAAAGATGAGCAGCTATGCACCCTTGCTGGTAAACGTAAATGATATTGACTGGCCGGTTAATCTCATCAACTTTGATGCATCCAATAGTTTTGCCCGGATATCTTATTATGTTATCAAAATGTTCAATGAAAATAAGCCAACCCAAAATGTACATTCAAATACATTTATCCCCCAACTAAAATCTAAAACGCCTTTGTTCAGCGGCAGCATTGGACTGGCTACTTCGGATACACAATCCGATTACAAAGACATTGAAGTGATACAAAATGGCAAAGTTGTTTACAAAAGTGATTTTATAAAAAGGCCGGAAGAATGGAAACTGGTTCGTGGAAATTGGACAGTACAGGATACTGCCCTGAGCCAAACTGTGGCAGGAGAGCAGCGGCTGGCATGGTTAACTAACAAAACATTTGACAACTATACCCTCAAATTAAAAGCCCGTAAAAAATCCGGCTACAACGCATTCGTTATTCCCTTTGCAATAAAAAATGACAGCACCTACGTGCGTGCCCATATTGGTAGCTTGCTCAACAGCAATGCCGTTTTTGAAAGTGTAGCCAATGGCTTTGATATCGCTGCTATTTCTGAATCAAAAAAATTAGATCAACCGATTGAAATGGGTCGTTGGTATGATATTATCCTTGTAGTGGGTAATGAAGAAATAGATTGTTATCTTGATAATAAATTTTTAATGAGTTATAAGGTACCTCAGCAGTTTTTTAGTATTGCAGGTAAAGATGAGCTTACCGGGGATATCATTATCAAAGCAGTGAATGCATCAGCCAATCCTTATCAAACCAGCATTTCATTAACAGGCGTTGCCGGTTTACAACCGATGGGAGAACTCATTTCATTGCGGGCCGATTCAACAGATGCTGAAAATTCTTTTTCGCAGCCGACTAAATATGTACCGCAAACTCAAACCGTTGGGGGTATAAAGTCGTTCTTCGAAATCACTTTTAAACCTTATTCCATCAATGTATTGCGGCTGCATACAAAATGAAATGTCAACACTGGCTGCTTGCCTGATAGCTTTAATTTCGGCTACCGTACCTGGTAGGAAAGCAAATGTTTTTGACTTCGGAACCTCGTGCAATTTCATTCTGCAAAACATAAAGAACCGTTAGACAATAAAAATAATAAGGTGTATCATCCTCACATTTTGAATGCATTTAAATATTGAGCAATAATCTTGAATAATTAATTGACTAGTGCTATGTTAAACATTCATTGACGGATAAAAGGTTGCCAACCTTAGCATTAAAACTGATATAATATTCACATCCAAGGTTGGCAACCTTGTTTGCAAGAAGTCAGATTAAGCTTAACATAACACTGGTTGATAATTAACAATCGACATCAAACTTCAATTTTGCGTTTATGCTGGTATATCCCATTGCTACATTTGTTTTGAGGCCAGGGTTTATTTCTTTACCACTGCATCTTGTACTTCAGCTTGAAAGGGAAATTCACATCTTCCCATTATTGCTAAAAATGCAGATGCGTGGTATATGCAAATCAATGAACGCAATTCTTTTACAATATTTCGTTTACCATCAACGCAATAAGCGCAAGAGTGTAGATTAAACAAATAGTCTTCCATCTAGCTTACAGGCGCAATACTCTACGAATAGGCGCAGGAACCGATAGCTATCGGATGAGGGGCGGGCAATGTGCGAATGGCTTCCTGTGCCGGGCGGTTGCTGCTAGGTAATCAATTGCAATTTTTTTCAATAAAGGCATTAATCAATTTATTCACTGCAGTTTTATCGTCATCGCTAAACTCTTCAACCACTTGCTTCCGTGGTCATTGCCAGCACGGAATACAGCCTCTAGCTTACTCTTCAAAAAACAGTATGCATGTAGCTTTCCGGAATAAATTATTTTACAAATAAAAAATGGGCTTCAAAAAAATTAATTACAAAGGCCATTGCAATTCCAACACAGAACTAAAAGAAATTTATTTTTGGACAATCACCATCTAAGAGTGTCAGCATTTTTTAAAACCAGATGACAATAAAATGATTGTGATGAATCTTTCACAATTGCTGGTATAACACAAACTGGTGTGGATATATGGGTATGCAATAATGCCCAATTATATTCAGCTGTTATGTGAGCAGGTAAAAATGGATGGAATAGAATTACCAATAGGCAGTTTTGAAAAATACACCTTAAAATCTTTGGTAAAAAAATGAAAGCAGCAAATGATCTTCACTTAAGAATTATTTGGTAGCAGCAACCGACAGGCAACACAATATATGGTTAAGAGATCCATTGGCAACAAAGATAATTAGCTTAGAGATGTTGCTACAAAAACCTGATTACATATGTGTCCGATAATTCGTTCAGGCGGGCATTTGATTCCAATACAGCCGCATTGACTTTTATGCAATCATCCTGCGGAGTATATATTTTTTATGCTATTTTTTATGAACAACAAGTAAATGAGTTCAGGATACTTACAAATTTTAGAGAAGTATTCTAACCGGTGGAGGTATAAAGTAAAGGATACCGACTACGGAAGCAGAATCAAAATATACAACTCAATTAACCTTCGGTTAGGTTACCGGTTATTAGAAATAAGAACACCAAGAGAAATTTTAAAACTTACAGACAATGACTAACAACAAAAATAACTCAAAACCGATTGTGGGGCTGGATGCTGTTAAAATGTAGCGGGAGACACCGGAAAAGTTCAGCGAGAAATATTGGGAAAATCCTGGTATTTTAAAAAAGGAAATGGAAGAAAATAGAGAAAAATATCACTTTAAAGAAATAGTTACACAATAATATTCTGCTTCGTCAGGGGCATCGGAAAGCAATTGATAGTTTGAAGATTAGTAACAGGGAATACAAAGGACCTGAGTCCTTTGTTTTTTAAGGAGTTCAGAGATTTGACAGATCGTAGTTTCTTAAAATAACGACAAAGAATAGTAACCAATAATTATCAGCTAGGGTATAAAATAAACCCGGTAGTGCAACCCAAAATACCAGGCTTTGAAAATGCGCCCTACAGTTCTCCTACCCGGCAACTCGTATTGCAACATCGTTTTTATAATGGGCAATTAATTAAGGAAACGAGCTGGAATGTAGGATCCGAAACGATTTTTCCACGTTCATTTTTTACCCTGGATGCAAATAATGATTTTTTAATTGCCACCTGTGGAGCCAGGTACATTGATACTTTTGCAAACGCAATATCCAACTATAATATTAACATAAGTGTGTGGCGTACTATCAACAATTTTGTTACTCCGGAAGTAACTGTTGTCAATACCTTAAATGAAATAAGAGTATTAAATAATCCTTCTAACAGCAATGTTATTTTGATGTTGCCTGGTACTGGTTTCAGGGGAGAGTTGGCTATTTACAATGCTATGGGGCAATTGGTAAGGCGGCAGTTGATCAATACAGCATCTTCTATCATCAATATTGATGTCTCATCTTTTTCTGCTGGTATATATATCATAAGTTTACCGGTTGGTAATAAAATGCAATCGGTTAAAATATTAAAACACTAGTAGCAGGGAAGACACAGGATTTTTCTGCGTCTGCGGGCATAAATGTGCTGATATTCTTGCTGGAGACACAATCCAATCTGACCGTCCCGATCTGATTGGATTGTGTCTCCAGCAAGTGAAAACATAAACCTATAATTTCCAATGGGTTCGATTAGATAAATGTTGCGATCCAATGTCAACCAATCAGACCGGGACAGTGTGACTGGTTGACTCGTCCTAAAATAGATTTACACTTTTGATTAATTGTCCTGCAATAAATGTTCAAGTACTGCTATTCATGCAATACCTTATTTCCTTTATCAATGTATAATATCTTTTCACCCTTCATTACCCTTGCTTCACCGGCTTCAAAACTGTTGGCAAAATGGTACATGGGTTTAATTACCCAGCCACCTTTCAAATCAATAAAACCCCAGTAGCCCTTGGCGTTTGCTGCAGGTGCAAGCCCTTCCGTAAAACCACGGGCATTCGAAAATTCAATGGGAATCACCACTTCGCCTGAGGTGTTGATGTAGCCATACATATTGTTTTTTGATACGGCAGCTAATCCGCTGCTAAAGCTAAGTGCATCATCAAAAATAGCTTCGGTGATCACTTTTCCTGTGCTGTCGAGGTATAGCCATTTTGCGCCTTTTTTAACGGCCACATAGCCACTTTCAAAGGTCAGTCCATCATCGTATTGAAGTTTGATAATTTCTACACCATCCTTGTTTACATACCCCACTTTCTCATTTTTTTTAACCTTTGATAAACCGCAAATACAGTCGTCTACAAAATCGTAGTTCTTTTCCCATTTTTGAGCAAAGCCACCTAATACAGGGAATAACAGCATTAGAGTAAATACCTTTTTCATATTGTTTGTTTTAAGGTGAAAAATCGAATTGACCTTACAAGGTAAAACAGGTATTCATTGAAAAGGATGATTTCAGGATGCTGGAAACATGATCTTAATACAGGAAAATTGACTTTAGCTGAAAGTGCAGTTTCAGGGAGAAGGTGAGAAGTGGGGGGCGTTTAACGTGGCGGATAGATATGTCGGTTGGGTGGCTATAGTAGAGGATTAGGAAGGTTCGAAATGACTTGTTTGTAGCGGGTTGAGTTCTATTTTCTTTTTCTTTTGAATAGCAGGATGTTCTGATTGATGCATTCCTTCGACTGCGCTCAGGATGAATTGCCCTTCGACTGCGCTCAGGACGAACGCCCCTTCGACTTTGTTCAGAATGAACGGCCCCTTCGACTGCGCTCAGGATGGAGTACCCTTCGACTTCGCTCAGGATGAACGGCCCCTTCGACTTCGCTCAGGATGAATGGCCCCTTCGACTGCGCTCGGGATGAACGCCCCTTCGACTTCGCTCAGGATGAATGGCCCCTTCGACTGCGCTCGGGATGAACGCCCCTTCGACTTCGCTCGGGATGAATGGCCCCTTCGACTTCGCTCAGGATGGAGGCATCTTCAACTTCGCTCAGGATGAACTCCTCTTGAACTTCCGGCAGGATGGCTGCCTTATCGAATTCGCTCAGCATGGAAGGCGGCAGAATGGTAGTTCCACAGATTGTATAAAAAGCAAAATTGAAAAACAAATTTTCAAATGTGCGACGCCATCCGATAGCTATCGGATGAAGTTTAATAGTAATTCAACCGTCTGGCTAAAAAAAACATAAAAACTGCTTGATACTATAATTTGGTTTGATATGCAGAAAGGGACAACAAATGTGCAACAATTACCTAGTTGACTTTAACTGGCACTTCAAGTCTTGATTGATTTAAAACGAAGTTTAAATGCCCCGTTTAATTTTATATATCCTACATTTACCGCTAACGATTCAATCAAACGATTATACGATGAAGAAGATTTTTATGCTTGCCGCATTGGTTACGAATGCATGCTTTGCCCAACAGCAAAATGACTGGGAGAACCCGGCACTTGTTCAGCAAAACAAAGAAAAGTTACACGCTACTTCGATGGTTTTTACCAATACTGCTGATGTGAAAGCAGACGATTACAGCAAATCACCCTTTTACCAATCCTTGAATGGTACCTGGAAATTTATCTACACAGACCAGTACGCCAACAGATCGGTGGATTTTTTTAAAACCAACCTTGATGATGCCAAATGGAATGAGATCGCTGTTCCTTCCAATTGGGAATTGAAGGGTTTTGGCATTCCGATTTATACCAATATCGTTTACCCGTTCCCGAAAAATCCTCCTTTTGTAGGCGACAACAATCCGGTGGGTACTTACCGCAAACAGTTTACGGTTCCTGCCACATGGGATGGTAAAGAGGTGCTGCTTCATTTTGGATCCATCACTGGTTGTGCGTTTATATATGTGAACGGTCAAAAAGTGGGCATGACAAAGAATTCTAAAACGCCTGCTGAATTTAATATCAGCCCCTACCTGGTAAAAGGCAATAATGTGTTGGCGGTGCAGGTGTTTCGCTGGCATGATGGCAGTTACCTGGAAGACCAGGATTTCTGGCGCATCAGCGGAATTGAAAGAGATGTGTTTTTATACGCTTTGCCAAAATTATCTGTTTGGGATTTTTTCCTGAAGGCAGATTTGGATGCTAAATATACCAATGGCTTATTTAGTGCATTGGTCGACCTGAGAAAGTTTGCAGGCAATACCACTCAATCGGGATCGGTGCTGGTAGAAGTACAGGATGTAAACGGCAAAACAGTTTATAGTAACCAACAAAAATTCAAGGTAACAGCAGATTCTATTCAAACAATCACCTTTAATGGCATCCTAAAAAATCCTTTGAAATGGAGCGCTGAAATGCCTAATCTGTATGATTGTATCATCAGTTGGAAAGATGCCGCTGGAAATGTACTGGGAGTAACTGGCTCTAAAATCGGGTTTCGCAAAGTGGAAATCAAAAATGCACAGTTAATGATCAATGGGGTGGCTACTTATGTGCATGGTGTAAACCGGCATGAGCATGATGAAATATTAGGGCATGTATCTACAAGAGCGTTGATGATAAAAGACATTCAACTGATGAAGGAAAACAATATCAATGCGGTTCGTACAAGTCATTATCCGAATGATCCGCTTTGGTATAAACTCTGCGATGAGTATGGCATGTACCTGGTAGATGAAGCCAATATTGAAACGCATGGCATGGGCGCTGAAGGGCAGGGCTCGTATGATACGGCAAAGCATGTTGCACATTCGCCTTTGTGGGCTCCGTCTTTTCTTAATCGTATTTATGCCTTGGTAGAGCGGGATAAAAACCATCCGTCTGTAATCATTTGGTCGCTGGGAAATGAGAATGGAAATGGTCCTGTTTTTAAAGATGCTTATACATGGATTAAGGCAAGAGATAACAGTCGCCCGGTGCAATTTGAATCAGCAGGTGAGGATGTAAACACGGATATTGTTTGCCCAATGTATCCTCAAATGGGTTATATGAAATCGTACGCAGCTTCGGATAAAAAGCGTCCGTTTATCATGTGTGAATATTCACATGCCATGGGTAATAGCAATGGTAATTTTCAGGAGTATTGGGATGTGATCATGAGCGATAAAAAAATGCAGGGTGGATTTATCTGGGACTGGGTTGACCAGGGTTTAAAAAACACTACTACAGATGGCAGAACCTGGTGGGCTTATGGCGGTGACCTGGGCGGCTATGCGTTGCAGAATGATGAAAATTTTTGTGCCAATGGTTTGGTGGCGGCTGACAGAAGCATTCATCCCGGTTTGAATGAAGTAAAAAAAGTGTACCAGAATATTTTATTTAAAGCAAGAGATGCTGCCAAAGGATCGATCACGGTGATGAACTTGTTTGATTTTACCAACCTGGATCAATACAATTTTAAATGGCAGTTAATGCGAAATGGTGAGATGGTGAAAGAAGATGTTTTTTCAGTAAACCTTGCGCCGCACCAGCAAAGGGATATTGAGCTAAACATTCCGCAAATTAAATCTCCGGAAGGAACAGAGTTTTATTTAAACCTCTATGCCTTTATAAAAACTGCTACACCGCTATTGAAGGCCGGACATGAAATAGCCAGGGAACAATTTAAAACAGCAGGCGATTATTTTGCCGTTTCCTCCGATAAAGAAAAGCAATTACAGGTTACCAAAACAGGGAATAACCTGAATTTTACTGCCGGCAAAATTAGCGGCAGCTTCAACCTTAACCAGGGACGCATCAGTAGCTATGAAATTGACAAAGCTGGCGGAATGATACAGCAATATCCTGAACCTTATTTCTGGCGTGCCCCAATCGACAATGATTTTGGTAACTTTATGCCGGATGCGCTCGGTATCTGGCGCAATGCACATAGCAATATTCAACGGAAGAAAATTACGGTAGGTGAACAAACCACGAATGGTTTATCCATCAAAGTTGATTATGAATTGTCGGGTATCAACGTTCCTTATTCAGTTGAATATTTTATACAAAATGATGGTGCCATAAAAGTAACTGCAGCAATTGATATGACCGGAAGAAACCTTCCCGAATTGCCCCGCTTTGGTATGCGGATGCAATTGCCGGCGGAGTACAGTAACCTGAGTTATTATGGTCGTGGTCCGTTTGAAAATTACACGGATAGAAACACCGCGTCTTTTGTTGGAATGTACAAGGATGACGTAGCCAACCAGGCAACCCGCAATTACATTCGTCCGCAGGAGAGTGGTTATAAAACTGATACCCGCTGGCTAACGCTTACTAACAACGAAGGCCGGGGTTTACAAATAGAAGGCCTTCAGCCAATCTGTTTCAGTGCCACCAACAACATGACAGAGGATCTTGATCCGGGTAGCACAAAGAAGCAACAGCACTGGATTGATGTTAAACCAAGAAAGGAAGTGTACCTGAATATAGATTTAAAGCAACGGGGTGTTGGCGGTGATAATAGCTGGGGTGCATTGCCACACAATCAATACCGTTTACTGGATAAAAAGTACACCTATAGTTATGTGATGAAGTTGATTGATAAATAATTTACCGGATTTACTTTTTATAGAAAGGCTTTCTTTTATTCTCTTAATTTGAGGGATGAAAGAAAGCCTTTTTATTTACATCAGGCTTTCAAACAGGATAGCAAGAAGCTGGTTGAATTTTCGTTGTTAGTTGAATTGTTTTGAAAGCAAACTGTAACTAAACAACCCAGTTGTATCTCTCTTAGAATGGTTGTAAGTATTGCCTTCAACGATCTTAATTTCCAGGCAGTAGATATTTTAAGAAAGAGCATGTTAATCCTTTCATAATCGAAGCCATGCAATGCATCATTTAGTAATAGGGTAAAGGTTGAAAATTCCAAAGATTTCTTTTTCTGAAAATCAATGTTGTATTTTTGAGTTTTCTCATGATAAAAAATATCTCCTCTTTTATAAAATTAAAACCTGCCCTTGCGGTTGGGTTTTTGTTTGCAACCTCCAGTCTTTTATTTGGTACATGGGTAGCTGCTATCCCCGGAATAAAGCAGCGGCTTGCATTTTCAGATGGCAGTCTTGGATTGTCCTTATTGCTTTCGCCACTGGGCGCTATTACTGGTATGCTGCTTTCGACCAGGGTGTTTAGTAAAATTCCGGTTGGTAAATGGATGGTGGTGGGCTATTTGCTGTTATGTTGTTTGATGACGCTCCAGATCAATTCGGTTAACAGGTGGATGTTTTGGATCTTCCTTTATTTTTTTGGTGTAGTTAGTTTTTTAAATGGAGTGTCTTCCAACGCCACTGTTAATTTGCTTGAAAAAAAATACAATCGTCTTTTGATGAGTACCTGTCATGGTATGTATAGCCTGGGTGGTGCGGTAAGCGCCGGACTTGCAGCCATTTTATTTTCGGTGCACATTCCTTCGGGCTGGCAAATTGTGTTGGTTGCTACGGTAATTTCCATGGTCATTTTTTTGAACCGGCATTTGCTGCTGGCCAACAGCGAAATCATCCATTCAAGATCGGGTATTAAATTGCCCTCACTCACTATTTTAGGCATCTCGTTTATTTGCATGGTTGTCTTTATGGCCGAAGGTTGCGTAGCCGATTGGAGTGCCATCTATTTAAAAGAATTGTTACATGCTCCGAAAGCATTGGTAAGTCTTGGTTATGCAGGTTTCTCCATTGCCATGACGATAGGGCGGCTCAATGGCGACCGACTGATTGGGAAGATTGGCAGTAAAACGATTGTAATTGCAGGTAGCTTGCTGGCCGCTATCGGTTTTTTAATAGTGGTGCTGGCATCGGTGATTCCTGTTGCCATTGCAGGTTATATATTGATCGGATTTGGTTGTTCCTGTATTGTGCCTGTGCTGTTTAGCGCATCTTCAAATATTCCAGGCGTAAGTACGGTGGAAGGTTTTGCAATGGTTACCACCGGCGGATTGATTGGCTTTTTAACCGGACCGTCTTTAATTGGTTTTATATCAGAAAAGGCCGACCTCTCAAAAGGGTTTACCTTATTAATTTTGCTATCCTTGATTGCAGCATTTGTAGCCTGGAAGAATGAGTTTTTAGTAAATAAAAAGATGGATGTGCAAGAGTTACCGTTTGATGAGCAACTTTACTAGGGTTCTGTTAAGTCTAAAGTGATTTAAATTGATAACACGAATTGTAGGCACGATCCGATAGCCATCGGATTACACGAATTAAGAATTACCTGCTGTATCCATGCGATTTTTATAATTCGTATAGTAAAATAAATAGTACGAAAATTTAAAGTTAACACAGCACTAGTTGAATACTGCTGTAAAAGAAATTGGCCGGAAATTACCTTTAATGGGTAACCTCCGGCCAATTATATTTAAAAGAAATATGATGGAGAAAATCCTATTTAAGTGATTTAATCAGGTCTTCGTTCAATTTTACATAGTCACCATTTTTTGCGGTAGTAGCCATTTCCATTGATTTGGTAGCAGTTGCAATGGCATCTTGTTTCTTTCCAAGTTTAGCCAGGCAATTCGCTTTTTGATGAAGCACCCAGTATGCAGTTGGATTTTGATCTGCGGCTTTGTTAAGCCATGTAAGCGCCTGGTTCAAATCTTTACCGGTTTCCATATAATACATCGCAGCATTGAAGTAAGGAAGGTTATCCTTGGTCATGATGTTGCTGATCTGCGCCATTATTTTAGTGTCAACATCCGTAGAGATTGGTAGTGCAACTGCTGTGTTTTCCCAGGCAAGGTTAAGATCGCAGGTGTTGGATTTTACGTTGGCAAAATCAATGGTAAATGTTTCAACTTTGTCCCTCAATGACATTGTTTTTGCACTCACTCTTACCACATCATTTTCTTCTTTGTAAGCAGCGGGCGAAGTCACATCGAGCTGTTTGGTGATGATCAATGTCCAATTGTCTTTATCGGGTATCGACAACAGACCATATTTTCCTGCAGGTACTTTTTTGCCTCCAATGGTTACCTCATCGCCAAAAGTAAGTACTGTGGCATTGTTGGCTCCTGTGCGCCAAACTTTACCAAAGGGAACCAAATCGCCCATGGCCTTCCGCCCTTTTAAGTTGGGTCTGCTGTACGACAACTCAATGGCTGACAAACCAAAATTTTGTTTCAATGTTTGCGTAGTACTTGGCTGTGGAGTTACCAATGTTTGTGCGTAAATAAAATTGCCGGCAACGATGGCAATGATCGTAAGTATCTTTTTCATAATATTTTTTTTGAATGGCTAAATTAGTGAGTATTCAGTTGAAAACGAAGAAACATCGTGTTTAAAGTTTTAATACGAACCACAGATGATGGTAGAAGGTTGAGTGGATGCAGTTTTGAATGTTAAATAATAATGTTTAAACACAGCCCCTGCCCTTGTTTATGGGATAGAAAGTTTCGATGGTAATTGCAAAATGAAGCGAGTGCGTCATTTTTATTTTAAGCGGCCATTTCCTATCCCGGCATTGACTTATTTTTGCACTTCGTTTTAAATTTTCAACCATAATAAATTTACTCTCAATGAAAATGACCATAAAAAAAAGCATTCTCTTAGTGGCCTTATTTTTTTACCTGCCAATTGCAGGCATGGCATGGGGAACGGAAGGACACCGCATTGTCGGACAAATTGCGGAAAGCCATCTTACAAAAAAAGCCAGACGGGAAGTGTTTAAAATTTTGGGCACCGAGTCGATGGCGATGGTGAGCAACTGGGCCGATTTTGTAAAGTCTGATGCTACTTACAATTATATGTACAACTGGCATTTTATCAATTTTAAGGAAGGATTAACCGAAGATGCCATTGAGGCTTACCTGGCGAAGGATACCGCCACTGATGCCTACACGAAAATTAATTTTTTAACAGCCGGTTTAAAAGATAAATCAACAACACCTGACAACAAAGTGTTTTATCTGAAGGTGCTGATTCACCTGGTAGGCGATATTCACCAGCCAATGCATACTGGCCGACCGGATGATTTGGGTGGAAATAAGGTAAAAGTATTCTGGTTCAATGAATCAAAAAATCTGCACCAGGTATGGGATGACCAGTTGATTCTTTTTCAGCAACTGAGCTACACGGAATATGCCACCGCCATCAATCATATTACCAAAGAAGATAAAAAAATACTGCAGCAACAACCGGTAAGCAAGTGGGTTTATCAATCTTACCAGTTGGCCGAAAGGATTTACACCGAAACCAAACCGGATCAAAAGCTGGATTATAAATACAATTTCAATTTTGTGGCCCCTTTGAATCAACAGTTGCTAAGAGGCGGAGTACATTTGGCTGGGTTGCTTAATGAAATATTTGGTTAAGCTGGGTTCGGATTTATTATCGGCAAATTTGTTAGCTTGAGTACTGGCTCGGAAAAGTAAAGCTGTAGTACTTCATTAAAAGCTCAATTTAAATCAGTGATAGCTTGTAAGTGAATTTACCTGTCTCCTTATCAGATGGTTGCATCAGGCTGGAAGCATGTCTAACTGACTGTATCAGGTAGCATTGTTTTAAGAGCCTTGCTATTCTTAACCCAGGTAAACCGACTATTTGCATTGAATCCGTTTAGAAACTTTGCAAGGTGTTGTTGGAAATCTTTTATATTTTACAATGGGTATTACAGGAAGGAAAAATTTTTTATTGATATTGGTGTTGGGAATGATCACAGCGATCGGCCCATTTTCGATTGATATGTACCTGCCTGCTTTCACCAATATTGCTACAGATCTTCACACAACGGTAGCCCATGTATCCCTGTCTTTGTCGAGTTTTTTTATTGGGATATCGTTGGGGCAATTTATTTATGGCCCCTTGCTGGACCGCTTTGGCCGCAAACGTCCATTGATAGCCGGACTTTTCATTTATCTGTTTGCATCTGCATTGTGTGCTATGGCTGGCTCGGCAGATAGTTTGATTGCGTTGCGGTTTTTACAGGCGCTTGGAGGTTGCGCCGGTATGGTAGCATCACGGGCCATGGTGAGGGATTTATTTGCAGTGGAAGACAATGCTAAAATATTTTCGATGTTGATGCTGGTGGTAGGCGTTTCGCCCATTATAGCGCCTACATTGGGCGGGTATTTTACCGCAGCTTTTGGTTGGCATTCTATTTTTATAGCACTCACTGTTATGGCCGCTGTTATACTGGCTGCCGTTTATTTTGTGTTGCCCGAAAGCCGTCCGCCTGATCCTGGTTATTCTTTAAAACCAGGTGCAATTGTCACTCGTTTTGTTGGCGTGATAAAAGAGCCGCAGTTTTATACTTATGCTTTTACAGGAGCCATTGCTTCCGCCGGTTTATATGCCTATATCGCCGGCTCACCCTCGGTATTTATGGAGATCTTTAAAGTATCTGAAAAGCAATACGGGTGGATCTTTGCGCTGGTGGCTGCCGGTCTTATTGTTTCAAGTCAGTTGAATAGTTTAATGCTACGGAAATTCAAGAGTGAACAGATCATCCGGGTGGCTTTGTTAGGCCAAAGTATTACGGGCATCAGTCTTTTTATCGCTTCGCTCAATGGCTGGATTGGGCTTACAGGCACCATCGTACTTGCGCTTGTATTTCTAAGTTGCCAGGGTTTTACATTCCCCAATTCATCTGCACTTTCGATGGCACCGTTTAGTAAAAATGCAGGTAGCGCCTCCGCATTGATGGGGGCCATTCAAATGGGAATCGGTGCATTTACTTCGGCCCTGGTAAGTTATTTAAGCAATCAAACTACCTTGCCCATGACGGGCGTAATGGCCGGTTGCGCCATTACAAGTTTTAGTATTTTGATGATTGGCGGGAGAATTATCCGCTACAAAGCAACGCTGGAGAAAGTGGAAGAAGAAACGGTGGATATGATTGTAAATGTGTGAAAGGTGAATGGTGACCCGATACCTATCAGGTGGTGAATTGTGAATTGTGAAAGGTGAATTGTGAAACGTGAATTGTGAAAGGTGAATGGTGAAAGGTGAATTGTGAATTGTGGATTGTGAATTGTGAAAGGTGAATTTCGAAAGGTGAATTGTGAAAGGTGAATAGTGAAACGTGAATTGTGAAAGGTGAATGGTGAAAGGTGAATTGTGAAACGTGTGCCGATACGCATCGGGGCGTCGAATTTTCACCATTGACCATTCACAAATGCATCCCTGATCTCTCATTATTCATTTCTCATCGCTCATCGCTCATTATTCATTTCTCATCGCTCATTCCTCACAACCTCCTTATCTCATTGATCACAATTTTTTTATCAAAGCTTTGATCGGTACTGCGTTCCTGTTGTATTTTTCTTACAATCGTCATGCCTTTAAAAACATTGCCAAATGCTGCAAAGCCCAGCGTGTCTCCCTGGTTGTTGTTGCCATAATCAAACTGCGATTGATCACCAATGCAAATAAAAAATTCGGTGTTGGCGCTACCCGCTGTTGTTCTGGCCAATGATACCGTGCCGCTGGTATGGGACAAACCTGTTTGTTTAGTAGATTCATGTTCGATGCCCGGTACTGCCGGATGTCGCTTGTCATTCGTTTGCCAGATGCCGCCCTGGATAAGACCGACATTGCCTTCGGTACTCATCCCTTCCAGCATTACTACCCGGTAAAATGAACTGTTTTTATAAAATCCGGAATCTACATAAGAGAGAAATGCGGCAACGGTTTTTGGTGCCTTGTCTGGAAAAAGTTCCATTTCAATATCGCCCAATGCAGTAACAATTAGTACGTGTGGATTTTTTGCGGTTGGCTCGTTACAACCCAGGGCAATAATGGAACAAAGAAAGATGCATAACTTTTTCATGGTTGCAAATTAGTTGATTGTAGCGGCAGGTGATAGGTGTTTGATGCGATTTTTTTTACGGCGAAGTTATTCGTGCCAGAATTGATTTGTATTAACAATTACAAATTTTGAAAACCGTTTTTTTTGTTAAAAAGGATAGGGAAGAGGACTGATTAAATTTCTTAATCAGTTATAAATTGCCAAAAATATTATTGGAAAATACCGTTAGCATATCAGCAGATAGAAAATTGGGAAGTGTAGGACGGGCTTAAATTGAAATGATCATTTTTTTTATCGGCCCGATAAAAAAATGATCATTTTGAGAGCCTATCTTCTAAACAGTCGTAAGTCTTACATTAATAGCGTTGGCACCTTTTGGTCCCATCTCTACTTCAAATGTTACTTTGCTGTTTTCTTTGATATTGTCTAAGAACGAATTCATGTGTACAAAAACACTTTCCTGCGATTCCAGGTCTTTGATAAATCCGTAGCCCTTTGCTTCATTGAAAAAAGTAACCGTTCCTTTCCTGATTAAATCAGCCGGATCGAATGGTTTTTGTTTTGGTACACCAATTTCGATGTCCTCTACATTTACTTTAATCTTCTTTTTTGGATCAGGTGGGGTAGAAGTAAAATTGCCATTTTCATCAACGTATGCAATCATGTCATCAAAGCTTTTGCCTTCTTTGGCATTCTCTTTACGTTCCTGTTTTTTTTCTTCCTTGTCTTTCTTGTTTTTCTGTTTTTTCTTTTCTCTTTCTTTTTTGCTCCACGTCTCTTGTGATTTAGCCATATTTTCTATTATTTGTTTTTTTTGTAGATTAAATTAAGAATGAATATCTAATTAACCGGTAAATAATCATCAATTATTGGTGATTAATTGGCTGAAGGTACGCAAATTCCCTTCCAGTTGGAAGATTGAAATTGAAAAGCTTTATAAAATAGCCACCAGCCTGCTTTTGCTAAATAGAGGCATGGAGCTTTTAATAAGTTTTTTACCTTAATTCGCTCCTAATTGAGATTTTCGGATTTCATAAATGCTACAGCGCAAAATGAGCCAACTTCGTACAAAATATAAAAATGTTCATTACACCCGAAAGTTTTAATCGCCTCGTAATGGAAAGGCGATCAGTATTTCCCAAACAGTTTGATCTCACCAAAAAAGTCCCCAACGAGGTAGTGCAACAAATTATCACCAACGCTACCTGGGCACCCAATCACGGACAGAGCGAACCTTGGTTTTTTAAAGTATTCACCGGTAAAGGGCTGCAAACTTTTGCAAAATTACAAAGTGATTTGTATAAAGCCGAAGCAGGGGAGGCCTTTAAAAATGATAAGTTTATAAAATTACAGCAGCAACCTTTGATGGCATCTCATATCATCTCAATTGGGATGAAAAGAACAACTACCAGGCAAATTCCGGAGATAGAAGATATCGAAGCCGTGGCCTGTGCCGTACAGAATATTTATTTATCGGTAGCCGCCTATGGCTTAGGTGGTTATTGGACCACCGGCGGCATCACCTATCTTGAAAAGGCAAAAGTTCATTTTGGGTTGGAAGGCCAGGATAAATTATTGGGCTTCTTTTATCTAGGTGCAGTTGCAATTCCATCGCCCTTAGGTAAACGAAAACCGATCGAAGAAAAAGTAGCCTGGGTTTTTGAGTAACAGGATGTATTTCCCAGAGCCAGGAGCTATTTTTTTTAGGTCAGTCGTCAGAAAAAAATAATCTATCCCGGCAAGCCGCCGTTGTGTCTTATTAATCAACGGCCGAAGTGCTAACCAGAAAAGAAGGTAGCCTTTTCTAATAGAACTTGCAAAGTGATTTGCTAATTCCGGTGATGCAGTAGGAGGCATTTATCCCAATGGTCCCCAAGTGGCAGTCATCAGCAATAACGCATAAATTTTATATTTGAAGCCCCGGAAACATGCATTTCACATTTCCGGATTGAATGCTTCTGTCGGTACCTTATCCCCGGCAGGATGCTTCTCAGGAGCGGCTGTTTGGTTTTCTCTCGAAATAAAAATTTAACTACATTTCAAGAATCCATTTTCATCGTATAATTATTGCAGGAATACTCAACAAAAGTGTAAAGTTATTTCAGGACGAGTCAAAGTTATTTCAGTACGAGTCAGGAAGATTAGTAACAGGGAAGACACTGGACCGGAGACCTGCGCCTGTGGGGGATTCCTATTTTATCTATTGGAAAAATGGAACTTGATATTTTAATTCTAAATAAAAACACTTTTGAAATACAAGTGTTAGATTATCTGGACTATGAAAATGTTATGTATTCATGTGCTTCAAATAGTTCTTCATTTTTAGATTCCCTTTTTTTTGTACCGAGTTTTTTTCAAAACGTATTAAAAATCCATCTTTAGCAATGGATTCCAAGTTTACTCATAATTATTTAATGCTATGCTTTGACAAGGCTGGTGGAAATAAGTATATTGAATTTTACAAGATATTGCTGGGTTATGAATAGTAATATCCTATCAAGTGCTGGGATGAGGCGTAGGTTTGTGAGTTGGGTTTCCAGTGCCGTGTCTTACCCCAATAGGCACTGGAATGGGGCTTGAGTTAGTACAATAGGTTTTCAGTGCCGGGCCATTGTTAAGGTGATGAGGTTGTATGCTGTATCTCCAACATTCGCAGGAGTGTTGAGAGGAATGAAAAGCTTCCAGGCGCAGGAATGAGGCGAAGGCAATGTGCGATGATTTCCTGTGCCGGGCAATTACTAAAGCTGCGTAATAAAACACAAATATAAAAAGAACTCAAGCCAGCAACATGTAAAAGTGTTGCTGATTTGTTTATACTTTTTTGGTAATCCAAAAAGGATCCTGGTAGCCATTAAAAATCCGGAGAACATCAATAGAGGGATGAATATCGTTGATGAAAAAAAAATAAGGTAAGGGAATTTTTTCACTTGTTTGCCTCTAACATTTTTGTATCGGTAGCCGCAAGCTGTGGGCATTGCAACAATATCCTGTAAAGCAGCATCCACCTCATCGGCAAACCTAAAGCCCAGGTTGGCGGCACGGCTATTGTAAAACTCCAGCCCGTCCTTTATTATCGTCTATTGCAGCCGGTGTAAGGTTAATGGAATAAATCATTCAGGCTGTTTAAAACTGTTTTTTACACTGTCCCAGGGTATGGTATAGTTAGGGTTATCAGCAATGGCCTGCAGTTCTTTATCCAGGGCATCTTTTTGCCATTGGGGCAGTTCTGCATTTTGCAGTTCCATATCTTCCACGGCATCCACTTTAATAAGATCGTCAATTAAGGCGGCAGCGTATTCTTTTTTTATTTTGAGATGATATACTTCGGCCATGATGTAAGAGTTTAAGAGGCCAATGCTTTTTTAGCCTTTGTGTTTTGAATGATATTATCAATAAAGAAGTAAAGGTATTTTTTTGTATCCTCATCAAGGTATTCAATATCCTACATGCGTTTTAAATTCTTCTTATCAAAAGAAGCATTGATGCCTTCGCCCACAAGATAATCAAGAGACACTTCAAAGGTATGGGCAATTTTTTTAGCCAGTTCCACCGATTTCAAAGCCTCATTGCGTTCATACCGCCCAACAATTTCTCCGGACAATCCAATAGCTTTAGACTAGTCTGTTTGCGACTTGTTTTTTTGCTTGTGCAGGGAAGTTATCGTGTCTTCTAAGTTCATAAAAATTTACAAAAGATGGTTTAAAATGCCTTTGTCAAACAAATTTAGTGCAGTAAAGTGTAGAAAGAAAACTATTATTTACCAACAGATTAAAAATTATCATTTACATTTATCAACATTAGTTTACTGAAAATTATTCTTCCTCTTAGAAGAACGATCAAACCAATAGGCGCAGGAGTGGTTATACTACCGAAAATCACCCACCCAAATTGATGCAGGAGTACATAGGTTAACGAAAAGCTAATAGGTGCTGGAATGATTTATTAAAGCTTCCCGTTGTTGGTGTAAGTTAGAAGTCCAATATGCCAGCCTGGTGCAGGAGTTTATTATAAAGAAATAATAGTCTTTCATCTATTTCACCGGTGAAACACTCTACGAATCAGGCGCAGGAATGAGGGGCGGGCAAGGTGCGGTAGGTTTCCTGTGCCGGGCAATTACTATTATTTGTGTTATAAAATTGGGTAATAAAAATAAAGAACTAAAAGCAAGCATTGGTTAAATGTATTTTTGTTTTCAGCACTAACAGGCTGGCTCAATTTATTTACAAGAAGAATGTATAAAACGATTCTTTTGAATAGCCTCCATCATTGTTCAGTCACTCAGCAGGTTGATTGCCTTTTAAAAGCAAATTATTTTACAAGAGTCTTCAATCTTGAATTATTTTTTTAGTCAGGGGCCACTATTTTTCGTTCTGTTTAACCAATATTATCAACCCAGGCAACCCGAATTATTTTTATCTCGTTTAAACATCGAAATGTAGTAACTTAATATTCTGAAAATCACACAGTAATTTCCGGGCGGTTAAAGAAATCTAATTTTTTCGAATGAGAAAGATCTTGCTTGCACTTTTTTTTATCGGCCTTCTTTTTACCTCTTTTGCAAATCATACCAAGGGAGGATGGATGTATTATCGGTATGTCGGACCTGGCACAGCACCCAATACCGCCCGTTACATTATCACGCTAAAGCTGTATACCGAGTGCATACTCAATACCAACCAATACTGCCCGGAGATTAGTATTTCTATCTTTAATGCCAGTAATAATTTTTTGGTGGAATCGGTCAATGTAGTGAATGGTGGTATTACTGATATTCAGAATTGTACCCGGCAGGAATGCCATCCATGTATCAGCGATATCCCTAATATTTGTTATAAAATTGCCACTTACGAGTTTAGCAGAGACCTGCCGATCATACCTTCTGGATATGTGATATCTTACCAGCGTTGTTGCCGGATTGCCAATATCATCAATCTTCAGCCGGGTTCCAGTGCCATCGGAGATACCTGGACGGTGAACATACCCGGCTCCGGAGCGTTGGATCCGCTGGCATTTCAAAATTCAAGCGCTTTGTTCTCTCAAAACGACACGGCTATAATTTGTAAGGATAATTATTTTACGTTCAATTTTGGGGCGGAGGATCCAAATGGAGATTCGCTGTCTTATGCATTTACCGATGCTTTGTACGCCTCCCGGGGCAACGGTACACAATGCAACGGCTTATCGGATCCGCCTCCTTTTATATTTGTTGGTTATATCCAACCTTTTAATGGTAGTCAACCGCTTGGGGCGGCTGTGTCAATCAATCCACAAACAGGTATTGTAAGTGGTATTGCGCCTTCAGTGGAAGGTACTTATGTGGTTACCTGCACGGTTACAGAATATAAACGGGGCACAAATATTATAAAATCAGTAGTGAATAAATCCTTGCATATTACCGTGGCAGATTGCTCTACTACACAGGCCATACTGGAACCTGAGTATTTTAGTTGCACGAGCTTTACCCGCTCATTTATCAACAAAGCTTCCGGCGGAAATATTAAAACCTATACCTGGGATTTTGGCGTAGACGGGGTATTAACAGATACGTCCAATCTCACCAACCCAACTTTTACCTATCCGGATACCGGTACTTATGTTTTAAAATTGTACATCAACAAAAATTTGCCTTGTTCTGATTCTGCTATTTCAATTGTAAAAGTATACCCGGTTTTTGCGCCGGATTTTACTACACAAGGCCAGTGTATCAATACGCCCATTCAGTTTTTTGA